>JBBALJ010000037.1:0-28894 GCA_040403075.1 Bacteroidia bacterium | reverse complement strand
TTTGCCTAAGGTTGGTGTTTTAGTGCAGCGTCACCAACCATATAAATAAGCGATTGGTAAAAAACCAAGCGCATGCAAAAGAGTTCTAATAAATATTGGATAAGACCCACCCAGACCCTTCGACTCCGCACAGGATGACAGCCCAAGCACTGCGAAAATCGAGCTTCGTGAGCGGAATGCTTTACTTAATAATAGTTCTACTTTTCTCTATCGATGATGTAGTTTACCAATAGTTTTAATTTATCAGCAAATTCGTTTTGCGAGATGGAATTTAATATTTCAATAGCTTCTTCTTTGTGGCGCAGCATGGCTTTGCGTGTGTAAGCAATTCCATCATGCTCGTTAACATACCTTATCACTTCAGCTACTCGCTTTTTATCTGTATTGTGATTTTTTATTGAATTGATGATAAACCTACGGGTTTCTTTATCCGCATTGTTTATGGTATAGATGATAGGCAAGGTTAGTTTTTTCTCCTTGATATCAATACCATGTGGTTTGCCAATATCATCATCACCATAATCTAATAAATCATCTTTTATCTGAAAGGCGATACCTATTTTTTCTCCAAATAGGTGCATTTGCTTAATCTGCTCTGCATTGGCACCTGCACTTGCAGCACCTATGGCACAACAACTGGCTATAAGTGAGGCTGTCTTTTTCTTGATAATATCAAAATAAACATCCTCAGAAAGGTTGAGGTTGCGTGTTTTTTCAATTTGCAATAACTCCCCTTCGCTCATGGCTTCCACCGCTTCGCTTATTATTTCTAACAAATGAAAATCTTTGTTTTTAACAGAGAGCAGCAATCCTTTAGACAGCAAATAGTCACCTACCAAAACCGCGATTTTATTCTTCCATAGCGCATTGATGCTAAAGAAGCCTCTGCGTTCATCGCTATCATCTACTACATCATCGTGCACCAGGGTAGCTGTGTGCAAAAGCTCAACCATACTGGCCCCGCGATACGTGGAATCGTTGATGCCATCAAACAATTTGGCACTATAAAAAACGAACATAGGGCGCACTTGCTTGCCTTTGCGTTTTACGATATAGGTCATAATCGTATCCAACAATGGCACCGAACTTTTCATAGCCTCTCTAAACTTGCTTTCAAACAAATTAAGCTCGGTAGAAATGGGTTGTTTTATGTCGTTTATAAGGCTCAAGTCAATTGCAAATAAAAGAAATAAAATGATTGATTGCTTTTACATCTCAGAAAAGTATTTTTGAAAGGTTTTATGGGCTCATAGAAAAGGATTTATAAAATCTGTTTTTTGTTATCCTTTAAAAAACCAACTCCTAAGTTTTTCATTTTGTATCAGTTATGAAAGTGGTCCTATGATATGAACATAGAAGACAATAGATAGATACAAGTGTAAATGACAGATGATTATGAACCAATACGATTTTGAACAAGGCAGAACAACTCATTTACGATCAGTTATCAAGCAATTTCCCTAAGGCGCATATTCAAATAAAAGTGCAGCAGCATCGGGTGCAAATTGAAATGGATGGGATAAAAATGAAGTACTGGAAAGACGAATGGGAAGATAAGCAAGGCATCATTATTTCTCGTATAAATTCATTACTAGGTCAGAATAATAGAGTTCATGGTAGGTCGTGCGACATAAAATTATTAGATAAAAACACAACTGAAACTTTTTTGAACCATCACCATGTTATGGGCTTTGCCCAATCGTATTATAAACTAGGATTATATAAAAAGGATGAACTACTTGCTATTGCCACTTTTAGCAAAGGGAGAAAAATGAATAGGTTGCCTGAAGGAAAAAAATCTTTTGAATTGATACGATTTTGCAATGCATCGGGCATTACGGTGGTTGGCGGATTGAGTAAGCTAATAAAACACTTTTTAAAGCTAACTGATGCTGGTGATATCATGACCTATATTGATAAGGACCAAAGCGAAGGAAAAGCTTTTTTTAAACTAGGTTTTAAACTTCATTCAGAAAGTGATCCGATAGCATTTAAGGTACATAAAAACTCACAAAAAAGAACGAACAAAAACATTACCAATGATGATGATGAAATACATCTGGTAAAAAATTCAGGTAACCTTAAACTTGTTTATACACCGCATCATGAAGAAGTATAATTGCATCATTATTACTGGAACCACGGCAAGTGGAAAAACCAAACTGGCTTGTCAGCTAGCCTATGAAATGAATGCTGAAATCATTAGTGTGGATTCAAGGCAAGTATACAGAGGCCTAAACATTGGTGCAGGTAAAGATTTAGATGAATATGTAATTGATGGAACGCCTATCCCCTATCATTTAATTGACATTGCAGACATTCATGAGAATTTTCACTTGCAAAAATTTATTGAGCATTTTATCAAAGCTTATCAAGACATTGTTTCAAGAAACAAAACGGCTATCATTTGCGGAGGCACTGGACTTTACCTTGATGCTATTTTAAAGCAACACAGTTATGCAGCAGTGCCTGTTGACGAAGATTTGAGGGCTAAGCTGATTACATTGAGTCATGATGAGCTCCTGAAAATATTTAATACTTACGAAAGTGAATTTAAGACATTGGCTGATACAAGTTCAAGCAAACGACTTATAAGGGCTATAGAAATATCTGAATACCTTAAGCATCATGAGGTACCTAAAACTAATTTCCCAGAACTTCATCCTTTGATTTATTGCATTGAATCTGACAGAGAAGAACGTAGAAAAAGAATAAGTGCAAGACTTAAACATAGACTAGAAAATGGGATGATTGATGAAGTGGATACGCTATTGAAATCAGCTTATTCAGCCGATAGGTTGCAATTTCTTGGATTGGAATACAAGTATGTAACCATGCACCTAATTGGAGAACTAAGCTATTATGAAATGTATAATCGTTTAGAAACTTCTATCCATCAATTTGCAAAAAGACAAATGACTTGGTTTAGGAAAATGGAGCGAGAAGGGCAGAACATAAATTGGATAGCACATGACTATCCTATTAAAAATATTATTGAAAATTTTAATAGTTAATTAAACTATCCAAGCTTGATGTATACATGTAATCATATTCAAGGATGCGTAATTGAATTGGGATGTATTCCCTCCGTTGGCTAAAGTAGGTGTATAAGGATGTTGCTTATGTTTTGTCTTTATCAGCAATTTCAATCATAAACATATTCTTTCTCTAATTTTTTCCATTGCTGAAAATTTACAAAAAAGCTAGAAAAAAATATGCTTCTGCCCACTAGCCTGATGCACGGCCCGCATTTTTTTCGGCCCAACGCACGCATACTATTTGAACCATTATCTTGGCTTCGCGATCGGAATGCTTTTGACTGTTAAGTGTTGGTCACTGAATGGCTGGTGACTCCCCCTTTGAAGGGGGCAGGGGGATGTTGTAAATGGTGAATTCTAGCCTTTGTTAAACAATCATCTATCTTACTGTTTTTCTTTTTCCTTTTGAAGCATCAAATCCTGATTTGTCTTGACAAAAGGATTAGATTGATATTATCGTAATTCAGCCCAGACCCTTCGACTCCGCTATGGATGACAGCCCATGTACAACGAAAATGGCCTTCATAAACTGAAGGCCATTTGTTTTTCGTTTCTTAATAAAGAATATCCTTAATATATTACCAATTCCACCCTGCGGTTTTTGGTTCTTCCTTTAGGGGTGGTATTAGATGCAATAGGTTTTGTATCGCCATAGCCAACTGCAAATACTTTTGATTTATCAATACCTTTTTCAGCTAAATAATACAATACTGCATCTGCTCTTTGTTGCGATAAAAGCAAATTCTTTTCAGTATCACCAAGATTATCGGTATGTCCTTCAATAGTTAATCTTGCCGCTTTGTTATCCTTTAAAATTTGAGCAAGTTTATCTAGGTCATCAAATGATTCACTCTTAATTTGGGCTTTGCTTGGCTCAAATAAAATACCTTTCACAATTTGTTTGATTGCGGTTTTGGTTTCAGTTGACATTTGAAACTTTACATCAGGGCATCCATCGGTGGTTTTAGCTGCTACCAAATGACAATTGTCCATGTAATCAGGTACACCATCTTTGTCGGTATCAAGTGTTACACCATGCACATCAACCACTGCAGTTTTGCTTTCAGCCTCTTGATCAGTGTAATCACTCACACCATCATTGTCAGTATCGGTAGTAAGCAAATCCAACATATCCAATTTTTGACTCATGCTATCAACCCTTGCTTTTAATTTTTTATAATCATCATTGCTTTCACCTTTCTTCTTTTTGTTATCAGATAGTTTCAAAAACATATCATCATAATTGTCGGTCCACTCAATATTTTTAGAACCTTGACCAAGATTGAAACATAAGCCTCCTCCAATAATACTAAAATAATCATTGGATCTATTCAAGGCTGTTAATGGATTAAAGCCTTCCATGTAATCGTTATCGGTTACCCTTAAATTGTATTCTACAAAGAAATCTAAGGTTTTATTAATCATTTTTTTGTATCCAAAACTCAGAGCAAAATAGCCACCAGAATTGGAAGTTTTGCTATCAGGAGGGGTAGATTTGAAGCTGATACTTTCGTAATGCACCCCATAACCTAATCCAAAATAAACATTGGCATTGATAGGTTTAATGCCGTTTGCATCTGCTTTATCTGATCTAAAATTAACAGCATTGAAAATAAACTGAAAATTGGATTCGTAAATACTTGAACTAGCAGAATTTCCAGAACCAACACGAATACCAGTAGTGACGCCACTAGTAGCCAAGGTTCCACGCATGGCAAATCGATTATTCAAAGAATACTTCCCTGTGAATCCAATATGATAGCCAGGTGTTCCGCCATCTCCATCGGCATGACTAAATGTGGTACCCACTTGAGCTCCCAAGGCAAACTTATTAAAAGTTGATTGTGCCAAAGTACTGGATAAAAAAGAGGCGCTTAGAATAAAGCAGGAAAGTAGTTGTCTAAACATAAAATAATTGTCTTTGTAGGCAATTTACCTATTCTTAGGGATTTGTCGGTAATTTTATCTAAAATGCAGTTTTATAAAATATAGTTGCGGAAAAATTATTTAAACGGATATACAATATACGTTCAATATCAAGGATATTTCCATTGATTTGAATAACGATTTTTCAAATTTTATATTAGTCAGTACATCATAGTTTGGTATTAAAATCTGGATTTAGTTATAGTTATTGCCCCCCTTCAGGGTTCTAAAAAACCTTTTTTCATTCCAGGTTTCACCTAGGGTTATAAATATTTTAACCCTTCGGGGTAAGTAAATTGATAGATATTAAACTGATAGCCTTTATAATGTCAAAGGATAGAATACTAATCTAAAATTAACTTATGTTTGCTTAAGAATGGCTATTGTTCAGAAGAAAAAAATAATCAATGACCCTGTATACGGTTTTGTTAGTATTCCCGCTGGTTTAATTTATGACTTAATAGAACAAGCTTGGTTTCAAAGACTCAGGCGAATTAGGCAATTGGGGCTCACACATTATGTATATCCGGGAGCTCAACACACCCGATTTCAGCATGTGATAGGCGCTGTGCATCTTACCCAACAAGCTATAGAAATATTAAGAAGCAAAGGCATTGAAATAACAGAACAAGAAAAAGAAGCGGTTTGTGCCGCTGTTTTGCTTCATGACATGGGTCACGGCCCCTATTCACACACCCTTGAGTATCTGCTCGTAAAGGATGTTTCGCACGAGGCCATTTCCATTCATTACATGAACTTGCTAAACCAAAAATTGGATGGCAGATTGGATATGTGTATTGATATTTTCAGTAATAAATACGATAAGAAATTTCTTCACCAATTGGTGAGCTCACAGCTCGACATGGATCGTTTGGATTACCTTGGAAGGGATAGTTTTTTTACCGGTGTTATTGAAGGGGCAGTTGGGAACGACCGCATCATCAATATGTTGAACGTAAACGACAATGAATTGGTAATTGATGAAAAAGGTATTTACTCTGTTGAGAAATTCTTGATTGCACGAAGGCTAATGTATTGGCAAGTATATTTGCACAAGACCGTTATTTCAGCTGAAAGTTTATTGATTAAAATTCTTGAAAGGGCTCGTCATTTGGCCAATCAAAAAGTGGATTTATTTGGCACACCATCTTTAAAACACTTTTTATACAATGACATCAACAAAAGCAATTTCTTTACAAATCCAGAAAACATAGACCATTACAGCAATTTAGATGATGAAGATGTTTTTACTGCCATCAAAGTATGGTGTCATCATTCGGATGAAATACTGAGCAAAATGTGTTGCATGTTGAGAGATAGAAAACTCTTTAAAACCGAAATTTCAAAAGAGGCTTTTAATCAGGAAAGAATCCATCAATTGAAATCAAGCATCATGGAAATGCATGGTATACCAGCTACTGATATTGATTATTTTGTTTTTACTGATTCGGTAAAAAACCGCGCTTATAACCTAAATAATATCAATATTAAAATACTATACAAAAATGGTGAAGTGAAGGACATAGCCAAAGCCAGCGACCAAGATAATATAGAGGCATTGGGGCAAACTGTTACCAAATACTATTTATGTTATCTGAGAACTTAGACTTAAAAAGTTGATTAGGAAAAAAGAAACAACAAGTAAACTGTAACATTTTGGGGAAGAGTCGTTTACATTCCACACCCCCCTTTCCCGATGCATCGATAGGGGGATATAATCCAGTTTAGACCCAATCTTATTTATTGGCTTCACATAGATTTTATGGCAATAAACTCCACCCATTTATCATCCAATTGTTTAAGTATATTGTCGCTTTGGTTGGCAAACAATTCGCGATAATATTGGATTCCATTCTCAATGTTTTTACCCATGTTTTGTATTTGCTTTTTCACTGCATCACTTGGTTTTGCTATATAAGCTTTAACTGTTTTCTGGTAAAAACTTAAATTTAATTCCAACTCTTTAATAAACATATGTGGCCTGTTAGGGTTATCTACCAAATTCAATTTTCCATAGATATGCTTACACATGGTTTCGAGTGAAACCACCTTAGAGTAATAAGCCATATTAGGTCCAGGACAAACTGATACACCAGGACCTTCTACCCTCGTATCAAGTCCATTCACAAGTAATGCCGATGTACCTAAGCCCACACATAAACAAGTTTTCTGCATGGCCAAATCATTTTCAGTTTCAAGCAAAATGGAATCCAATCCTTGTTCTTTTAATGATTTCAATTTCAAGTTTTGGTATTGACGTGATGCAGTGCAAATCACATCATCGGTGAATTCATTGTTTAATTTAGCAAACTCACGTGGGCATGAACTTCCTGGACGGCCTTTTTCAATCCACTCTAATCGTTCAGTATCTTTTGTATTTCCTCGTAATGAATTAAAAGGTACACCTAAAGGAGAAATATTACTTAAGTAAAGGTCTTTTTCTTTTGCCTTACACAATAAATCCATGGTATCGTCATCCACAGTAGTTGCCTCAGGTACTAGCAAGAAAGGTGTGCCCCATCCGATAGAATCTAATTCATATTTATCAATCAAAAATTGTTGCTCTTCAGCAGTTCCAACTCCACCTTGAGCTGTAAATTTTACAGGCAATGGACTTACAGGTACTGGCTTAGCCTTTTCCTTTAATGCCGCGATATAAACCGAATGAATATCATTTATCAGTTCTTGTTTTTTCTCTAAGAATTCTTGTAAGATGGGTCCCATAAGTGAAGCCTCATTTCCAAATGCATGACCGCCACAATTCAATCCAGATTCAAGCCTATACTCCGATATCCAAATACCTTTTTTGGCTAAGAATTTTCCTTGAATAAGAGCTGAACGATAATCGCTAATTTTTAGAATTACTTTTTTATTTAGCTTACCTTGTTCATCAGGAAAGAAGCAATCCAATTGTTCAAAATAGCTATATAATCTTGGGTTCATGCCTGCCGAAAGCACAATAGATGAGTGTAAATTACTGTTTGCAAAACCTCGTAGTGCAGCATGTGCATCATTGTACATTACAGGTAATTTCTCTTTATTGAAGGAGTTTTCTTTATCTAATTTGGTCATGATGTTTACATCAATTCCACCCATTTGCAGGTGCTGATTGGCCCATTGTTTAATATCATCAATGGTTTTATTGCTATCTACAAAGGCATTGAATTGCTTTTTGATTTCAGCATAATCTGGCAGCATGTTCATGTATTTTTCAAACTCTTCGCCTGTTTCGCAGATAGATTGCTTCAATTGTTCAAACTTATCTCTCACAATATGGTCAACCATATTAAGATAAGCCGTAATGCGCTTTGCTCTTGAATCTTCAACTTTGTTTGTAATTGATTCGTAAGGTAATGAGAATTTTTCAGAGTAAAAAGCACGCATTTTTTCCATCAACACATCGTCTACAAATGAAATGGTAGAGGTGATACCATAGGCAGCTACCTTAATAGGAGAGTCGATAGTAAAGCCAATGCCCATCACGGGGATGTGGAAGCTATGGCCTTCAAATTTTTCATTCGTCATTGTTAATAAGTAAGGGCGCAATTTCTCGCTCAAAAATGTATTATCACATGACGATGGTCATAATTATAATTGATAGAAATTACGTTTGACTAAGATTGTTTTCAAACTAAGAAGAAGCTAATAGAAGTGTGATGCTAGCAAGCATCCTCTATTACATCCTTTTTAAATTGCGCTATTTGCTTCTTCATCTCCTTCAATTGCTTAATTTTTTCATCTATCGAGTTGAGCTTTTCGTCTAAAATGGCTATTTTATCTTCCAAGTTTATGGCATTGTCATACCATGCATCAATCAATTTTGAAATTTCATTTATGGTGAAACCGATTGATTTTGCATCTCTAATTAGTTCCAACTTTTCCACCGTTTCTTCATCATAATGAAAATACTTATTTGATTTTACCTCTTCTTTTCTGTGTCCTTTGATCAGTCCAGATTTCTCATAGAAGCGAATGGTATGAGCGGTGATGCCTGTTCTTTTGGATAGTTCATTAATTAACATGGGGCAAATATACACTGTGGAAAATAAAATAAAAGTATAGACCATACTCTAATGTTGTAGGTTTTGTTTCTTAACTCTACTTTTGCACAAAAAAAATAACAATGGCAACAGCATTAATAACAGGTTCATCAAATGGTATTGGTCTAGAATTAGCAAAAATCCATGCTTCAAAAGGTGACAATTTGGTTTTGGTAGCTAGGAATATTTCTAGTTTACAATTATTGAAAAGCGAATTAGAAAAATCCTATAAAATATCCGTTTATGTGATTGGAAAAGATTTATCCAAAACCAATTCTGCACAAGAAGTGTTTGAGGAAGTTAAAAATAAAAATATCAAAATTGACTATCTTATAAATAATGCTGGTTTTGGTGATTTTGGTTTATTCATAGAAACGGATTGGAGAAAAGAAGAACAGATGTTGCAACTTAACATCACCACCTTGACACAATTTACAAAACTATATGCCAAGGAAATGGTAAAAAATGGTAAAGGGAAAATAATGAATGTGGCTTCAACAGCAGCATTTCAATCTGGACCCACGATGGCGGTTTATTATGCTACCAAAGCCTACGTGCTTAGCTTCTCAGAAGCTATTAACAATGAACTCGAAGGCACAGGCGTGTCGGTTACTACCCTGTGTCCGGGTGCTACTGAAAGTGGTTTTCAAGCAGCGGCTGCTATGGAAGAAAGCGCTTTGGTAAAAGGTAAAAAACTACCCACCTCTAAAGAAGTAGCAGAATATGGTTACAAAGCCATGATGAATAATAAGGTGGTGGCTATCCATGGTTTGATGAATTATATTTTGGCCAAATCAGTTAGGTTTATTCCAAGAAGTATAGTGGTAAAAGTAACTCGTAAAATTCAAGACAAAGCACATTAATTATGAATCCAATTGAAAAATATTTCAGAGCCGAGAAGGCAGAAAGCTTGCTATTTATGATAGTGGGCCTATTGGCCATAGCATTCGCATTCTATTTTTATTTTAAACAAAAGGAAAGTTTTTATATAGGTATGAGCTATCCTTTGGTGGGCATCGCGCTTATTCAATTGGTGGTGGGATATACTGTATATAAGAGAAGTCCGCTAGATGAAACCAGGATGAAATCGATGGTGGAATCACATATTGATAAGATTGAGACCGAGGAAATTCCTAGGATTGATGTTGTAATGAAAAACTTTGTGATTTATCGATGGGTAGAAATTGCACTTGCCTGTTTAGGCCTTTTGTTTTATTTCTTTTTCAATCAAAATGATATGATTAAGGGAATAGGTGTTGGTCTTAGTGTTCAGTCCCTGCTCATGTTAATTCTTGATTTCTTTGCTGAAAAACGAGGGCACATATACCTACACTTTTTAAAGGAGTTTATACTAAAATCTTAAACAATCATGCCATCTTTGATGGTCAATTTCCTATCGCTTCTATCAGCCAAAACATCGTTATGGGTAACGATAATGAAAGTTTGATCGAAGTTTTTGCGCAAATCAAAAAACAAATGATGAAGTGCTTCTGCAGAGGAAGAATCTAAATTACCTGAAGGTTCATCAGCTAAAACTATGGCAGGGTTATTAATCAATGCCCTTGACACGGCCACACGTTGTTGTTCTCCCCCACTCAACTCAGATGGTTTATGTTTGATCCTTTCTGAAAGGCCCAAAAATCCTAGTAATTCTTTGGCTCTTTTTTCAGCATCAGTTTTACTTTGGCCGGCTATCCAAGCAGGCATACAAACATTTTCGATGGCTGAAAACTCTGGTAATAACTGATGAAATTGAAAAACAAAACCAATGTTTTTATTACGAAATGCAGATAGTTTGTTTGAACTTAACTTTGTGACATCAGTTTTATTTATAAGCAATTCGCCCGCATCAGGATTATCAAGCGTGCCCATTATTTGAAGTAAGGTAGTCTTGCCAGCACCACTTGCACCAACAATTGAAACTATTTCAGCCTTGTTGATAATAAATGAAATATCTTTCAAGACAGGTAAACTTCCGTATGATTTTTTGATGTTTTTTAGCTCAATCATGCTCATAATTCATTGGTAATATTAGTATAGATATCGTATTCAAAAAAATAATTTTATGCAGTTCTATCTCATGAGGCCAAACACTTGATTATACAAAAGTATACACCCCACTTGTTGATATGTTAAGTTCAAAGGAATTGAATAAGCTACTATTGTGTTATAAAACTCTTGTTATGAACGAAAATTATACTAATCATGCAAAGTATGCGATTGCATTTGTACCGGAAGATCCGGTATATAGCAAGGTATCTCAATTGAAAGAATATGTGAGTTCAAATTATAGATGTCAAAGCAATTCTTTACCTCAAATAACGCTTATCAAGCCTTTTGATTGGGAAGAAAATAAAGAATACTTGTTGGTAGACAGCATCAAGAAATTTGTGTCGACCCAATTCCCCGTAGATATTGATTTAACTGGATTTGGCATAAATAAAGATGAGAAAGTTTTCATAAAAATAGAAAACGAAGATCCTATCAAAAAAATGCAGTGGAACTTAAGAAACCATTTCGATACCAGCATTAGGGTTGGCTATAGTGAAGTTGACAATTATAACCCTCATGTTTGTTTTGGTTGCACCAATACTTCAAAAGCATCTATAAAAAAAGCATGGGAAGAATTTAAAAATAGGTATTTTGAAGCAAGTTTTATTGGTAGTAGAATATCATTAATAAAAACCACGCAAGCTGGATACGAAATTGCAGCACAGTTTGAATTAGAATAAGCATTAAGACATTCTTGTCATTAGTTCTTTAGCTGTTTCACTTAATAGCATTTTAGCTTCTAGGTTTGCGTTAACATTATCCAAACTTTGAAAAGCAAGGTTTAGGTATTTTGTTTTTTCAGCTTCGGCAAATTCTTTCACTTGGTATTTTTTATACAAATCAAGCACGCCATTAATTTTAGAATCCTCATTTGCATCAAACATTAATTTCTCAAGCAGGGCTTTATCATCCTTGTGACATACAGCTAATAATTCAATAAGCAGCAAAGTCTTTTTATTTGAAGCGATGTCCCCTCCTATTTTCTTTCCAACTTTTTCGCCTTCTCCAAAGCTGTCAAGTATATCATCTTGTATTTGAAAGGCGATGCCAATATTCTTTCCGAAATCATATAAGTATTGGGCATCCACATTAGTGGCACCTCCTATTTTAGCACCAATATGCAATGACGCAGCAAGTAGCACCGATGTTTTAAGACTAATCATATGAATATATTCTTCATGTTTCACGTCATTTCGAGCCTCAAAGTTCATATCTATTTGTTGACCTTCGCATACCTCAATAGCCGTTTTATTAAACATGTCCAACAAGGTCTTTAACTCATTGGTTTCTGTTTCACAAAGCAATTGAGTGGCTTTAATCATCATCAAATCACCACTCAAAATGGCAATAGGCATATTCCATTTTGTATAAACCGTTTGTTGGCCTCTGCGCAATGGGGCATTATCCATTATATCATCATGAACCAAGGTGAAATTATGAAACACTTCAATGGCATGTGCTGCATTTATGGCCTTTGACACGTTGCCATCGAACAATTGGCATGCCATTAAAACCAATACTGGACGCAATCTCTTACCTCCCAACGCCATCATATAAGAGATGGGCTCGTATAATTCGGCTGGACTTTGTCCATATGATGTGCTTTCTATTTCAGACGAAATAATTTTATATAAATCAGAATAATTTTTCATGCAATAAATTCGTAAACAAAAAAACCACAGCCAAAGTTTTAGCTGTGGTTAAATATTAAAAGGTATGACTAACCAAAATAAGTACTAAAACCGTAAGCTGTTTTAAGCGCAATATGATTAATTACCATCACAGGCACTTCGGCATTGTTACCTATAACTGTTTGCTCAAAAGAACCCCCAAAATAGGTAAAAATATTTTCATGGTTATTTATCAATGTAATTAAATCCGCTTGATTTTTTTGGGCAAATGAAATCAAATCCTTAGCAAAATCATTTTTCTCAATACCAGTTATTTCATAGTCGATGCCTTGCTCTTGCAAGTATTCTTCGGCATAAGGAATATTACGGGTAATTTTGGCCAATATGAATTCATCTTTTTCTAATGGATAAACAATATGAACTTTTGAATTGAAATACTTAGCCATTTCACTAGCATAGATCATACCTTGTTTTACTTCTTGGTTGAAATCGATTGGAAGTACAATATGTTTAAAACCATGGTCATGCATAGGCGTTTTTTGTACCACAATAAAAGGCACGTCTGAATTGGTGATAACTTTCAAAGCTTTACTACCCATAATATGTTGCATACCCTTCACACCATGTGTACCCATTACGATTAATTTAGCATTGAGTCTTTCAGCAACTTTTCCAATATCATCAAAAATACTGCCTACTTCAACCAATGAGTGGGCAGCTATATTCTCTTTTGCTAGGTTGTTAACGATATTGTCTAATACACCCTTGGCCTGAACTACTTCTTTGTCTTTGGCTACAATGTGTAGCAAATGAATTTCACTTTTTAGAATTTTCGATAACTCAACGGCATATCTAACCGCACTATCGCCTACTGGAGTAAAATCTGTTGGTACTAATATAACTGCTTTATGATTCATGTTTTTATGAGGTATAAGAATTAACTATTTCAATAATTCTATTTAAATGTTCTGTTTTTTTATTTTGGCGCAAATTAATAGCACTTTGAGTAAAATATTGATGCGAATTTAAAAATTTCAATTGCAATCTATTCCAATCCTCTTGGTTATTCAAAATCCCATAAATCTCTAGCTCTTTGTACAACATATTTCCAATTTGCCAAAAATCTTCCCTTCCAAGATAATCTAGGTCTGAATCACAAATAATTTGTTCTAAAATATTGTGTGGTGTTTGAGGAATCTTGGTCGCCATAATCATCCCTTGAATTCGCTTAATTTCCTCATCAGTATACTCAAATTCGGGTAGTTCTGCTTGCACAATATCGCAACCAACCATTTCATGGTCTTTGCTTTGCACAATAAAACCAGAATCGTGATAAAGAACTGCAGTCTTCAGCAGAGTAGTTTCATACTCTGAAATATTTTCCATCTCTGCGTAGGTAATTGCCGCTTGCAACACATCCATTACATGGCTGTAGCTGTGGTAATACAAATTACTTGGTAACTCTTTCTTGAGCTTATCAAGTATAAACGATTCGGCTTCTTTAAATTTCATAACAGAATTATCAACAAACAATTATATGAATATAAGGGGAATAAATAGCATAGCTTTTTCAAATTTAATAAGGCTCATTTTTTTTGTCCATTTGATTAGTCATTGTAAATATTTCTTAATTAACGAAATACATATCGATTTCACCCTTGTTTTTGGCTGCTATTTTACCTCGATGCACACAATTAAAATTTGCTTTTACCAAATCGTAGGTAGCACCGCTGATGTTTATCTTTCCCGCCTCAGAATTTTGTTCCATGCGTGCCGCAGTATTGACACAATCTCCCCAAATATCGTACGCGTATTTTTTCACCCCTACAATTCCAGCTATTACTGGACCTGAGTTTACACCTATACGAATTTGAAATTTGCCATTTTTATTACTCATATAAGTTTGGATATCTTTGGCGGCATTCAATACCTGAACTGCATGCATTTCATTTTCAATAGGCAGTCCACAAACTGCCAAATAAGCATCACCTATAGTTTTTATTTTTTCTAATCCATGCTTTTCAATAATGGCATCAAAGGCAGTAAAATTCTCATGAATTTCTTTAACCAATTCTTTAGGACTCAATAGCTCGCTAATGCCGGTAAAATTAACAAAGTCGGTAAACAAAACCGTTACATGGTTATATTGTTTGGCCTCTGCCATTCCTTTTTCTTTCAATTCTTCTGCCACTTCAATTGGTAAAATATTAAGCAATAAATCATCAGATTTCTTTTTTTCACTTTTCAATTGTGCAGTTCTCTCATCCACCCTTAATTCTAATTCATGCTTTTGATTTTCCAGAATCTGTTTTTTCTCTAACTCTTGCTGTAGGGTAATTTCAGATAGTCGTTCTACCTCTATTAGTTTGTTTGATAAATCTTTGTTTAAATTCGAAAACAACCATGCCTGATAAATTGACATCGAAAGAGGAATACTTAGTACATCTAGCAAAATTAAAACGAGCAGAAAGATACCTATATTACTTCCTGTATTAAGTTCTAAATTGCCTGAAAAGATTGATAGTAAAACAATGCCTAAGATAGAGAAGGTGAAAAACAATAATCCTATTCCTATTATCCAAACTCCCTTTACTTTTTTGATAATGGCAACAATGATTGAATAGGATGCGTAAAGGGCAACCAGACCAATTAATGAGGCAAACAGTTTGGAAGAGACATCTTCATTTAGTTGACAAAGCAAAACACTCAAAAAAGCAGAGATTGAAACAAACCAAAGAGGGAAATTACTTTTCTTAGCCAATAAAATATGAATAAAGAAAGTAAAAGAAACACATGCTAAAGAAGAAATAATTATACTGAGTAAAGCAAGTTGGTCAATAAGAGCGGGTGTATGTGTGAATGTTGCAATGAAAGATAAAATAAATAAACTTGCGATGCAAAAGGTGAATATACTGAAATATAGGTTTGAAGGAATATGTCGGTAATATAAATAGAAAAACAGATGAAGAATTGAAAGGGTGAGAAAGATAAATCCAAGCGATATCAATAGAAAAGTGATAGCCACACCATTTATTTCCTTCTGTTCAAATTGGTTTGTATTTCCACTTAATTTAAACCTAAAACCAATATCATCTTCATTATTATAATTGGCATAGTGAATAGCCAAAACATGGGAATTTGTATCATTCAATACAATTATTTTAGGAATATCTTTCGGGTCGTAGTATTCAGAATTTTCTTTATCTTTTATGGTACCATATTCTGCAATCAACTTACCATCCAAAAATACTTGAGAAGCACCAGAATGATCCACATATAAAGTAAGAGGAATGCCTATTAATGTTGAATCAACATCGAAATGAAACCTAAACCATGCTTGGCCTTTAAAATTGAAAGAATCCGATTCCGTATCGAAAAATCTATCCAACTTTACTTGAGACCATTCAAAATCATAGTAGTTCCTTAGCATCATTAAACTATCATCTGTTTGATTGTATTTCCAATAACCATCAAATTTATAAGGTAAACTATCTTTAGATAAATAATTGGTTATAAACGCATGTTGCGAAAACGCTTGATGGTTTAAAAAAAGAGTAAAAAAAATGAGTAAGATTTTATTCATAACATATTATTATAGCAGATATACTAAATGATGCTGTTCACAAAATACATGTCAATTTCTCCTTTATTCTTAGCTTTTACTTTACCACGGTATTCGCAGTTTACTCTGTTTTTTATTAATTCATAAGTTGAACCACTTATGTTTACTTTTCCTGCTTCACTGTTTTGCTCCATCCTGGCAGCGGTGTTTACAGTATCACCCCATATATCATAAGCATATTTTTTTACACCCACAATACCTGCCACCACGGGACCACTATTAACTCCTATTCTTACCTGAAATCGACCTCCATTATTCAATACATAATCTCTAATATCAATAGCCGCTCTTACAATTTTATCAGCATGGTCGGGAAACTCATTGGGCAATCCACATACCGCCAAATAAGCATCTCCAATGGTCTTGATTTTCTCTAGATTATGTTTTTCAATGATAGCATCAAAAGCAGTAAAGTTGCTATGTATTTCAGCCACAAGCTCGGTTGGTGAAAGATTTTCACTAATATTGGTAAATCCTACAAAATCAGTAAACAGAACAGAAACGTGGTTATACAATTTTGCTTCTATCTCTCCTTTATTTTTCAATTCTTCAGCTATTTCTTCAGGCAAAATGTTAAGCAGCAAATCATCCGATTTCTTTTTTTCCTTTTGAACTTGTAAATTCACGTTGGTTAGCTGCTCATTTTTAATTGAAACCTTTTCATTTAGTAGTGCTAACTGACCATTCAATTTCTTTTGGTTCTTAAAACCAAAATACATAAAAATAGCAATAAGAATAAACAACAAAAAACCTCCAATAAAAATGTTTCGTTGAAAAGCCTTCGATTTTAATTCAACTTGAGATAAGTATAGCTCTGACTCTTTCAAAGCCTTTTGTTTGCCCAAAACTTGCAGCTGAACTTCTTTGAGTTGGCTTTCTTTTTCAGACAGACTTAATTGCTTTTGATTCTCTTGTTTTTCTGCTTTTTCCTTCAAATACGCTAATCTTTGAAGTTGTTCATTTTGCTGACTTAAGGCCAATTTTTTCTCCTTAAGTTCAAGCTCTTGTTGCTTTTGCTTGGCGTATAAAATTTGTTCTTGCAATTTTTGATCAACTAATTGTTGTTGGTATTTCAATTCAGTTTCCTTTTTATCGAAATTATATTGCATCTCCTTCTGTGTTATCTTTTTTTGAATACCTTCATTAATTATGGAATCTCTGATCTCAATGTAGTTTTTATAGGCCTTATAAGCTTCCTTATAATCGGCATCCAAATCATAATTTTTGCTCATCTCTAACCATGAGCGCTGCTGTTCATTCAAGGCATTTATATCTTGGGCAATGTTCAAACTTTTAATATAATAGGCATCTGCTTTTTTATACTTTAACCTTGCATTTACGCCTTGATTAACAACAAAACTATCAGGCGAATCTCTAAAAATATTGCCCATTTCAAGTAAGTTATTAGACTGTCCAGGTTTATTTCCAATGTCTTCATTTATGGCCAAACTTTGTTTCTGAAAATTTAAAGCTTCAGTATAATGACCTAAAATCAAATTTAGCTCTCCGATGTTTTTCAGGTTAACGGCCACCCCTTTTTTGTTTCCAATAACCTGATTAATTGCCAAAGCTTTCTGCAGGTATTCCATGGCCGAGGCATAATTCAATTGATTTATAAATATAGAGCCCATATTACCATAGCCTCTTGCCATCTCAATCTTTCTACCCAGCGATTCTTCTATTAATAACGCCCTTTTTTGATAGTCCATGGCCATTTTATAATCACCCAAATTTGAATATACCAAACTAATATTCCCTAAGTTAGAACTAATGTCTTTTTTGTTTTCTAGTTTCTCGTTTATGCTTAAGGCTTTTTGAAAATGCTCGATAGCCTTCGGATAATCAGACATACTGCGATAGACCAAACCTATATTGTTTAGGTTCTTTGCCGTACTTTCTTGGTTGCCTATTTTCACATTGATGTAATAAGCTTGCCACAAGGTATTCAATGCTGCGGTGTAATCAGATAATATGCTATAAATAGTACCTAAATTACCAAGGTTAATGGCCATAGCCGACAAGTTACCAATCTCTTCGTTCAGTTTCAAGGATGTTTTAAATTGGTTTACAGCCTCCTTATAATTTGACAAATTATTCTCTAAATAACCAAATTGGTTATAAGTACGCGCGATGTATTCTTGATAGTTTAACTCTTTAAAAATGGGCAAGGCTTTGTCCAAGTATTCTCGCACTTTCACATTCTCTCCCTTTCTAAGTAATATATCTGATATGCTAAGGTAATTAATGCCTAAACCAAAACCATGCTTAATAGAATCAGCCAATCGTATACCTTCATTCAAATTTTCAAGAGCCTTTGGAATATCATTTTTGGCATAATAATTAACACCCAAACTATTCAAGGCTTCGCAATATTGGCGCATGTAATTGTACTTTTTGCAAATAGCTATGCTTCGCTCTGCCAACTCTATACCCTTACTAGGATTTAACTTAGTATACGAATTCGACAATATATTCAACAAGCGCACTTTTAGGGTATCATCCTTAGGGTGATTATTAATTAATGCAGTTATAGAATCAATTTTATGGTTTGCGGTTGAAGGTTTTTGTGCTAATAAATTAAAGGAGTTTAAAACACATGCAAAAAGCAACGCGAAAGCGTTTATTAGAATGATAGTGCTTATATGAGGTTTATAGAAAAACATGTTCGGATGTGAAAATAAACAAATTTCGATTAAAGCAACTAAAATATTCTATTTGTCAAGCAATAAAAATCTTGAAACCACCTTACTCCCAATAGAATAGATGATGTATAGAGGTGAAACAAGTTTGGATGGAGGTATGGATATGATAAGGTTCTTTTAAAAAAACTAAAGAAGAATGATTTTAGCCAAAATGAATAATCAAATGAATTATTGGTATACTTAAATCAGTTACATGAAAGATTCTTTGAATGAACTAATCGAATAAAAACATAGTAAATGTGATCAAGTTTAATGAATTATCAAACTCCAAAACAATCATCAAGAAATCAATCTACAATTTTACTTCTACCTCATTTCGTATCAAATCTTCAAATGTTTCTCTTCTACGAATAAGGTGCATTTCTCCTTTGTGAATCAATACTTCGGCTGGCCTAAAACGCGCATTGTAATTACTACTCATGGTGATGCCATAAGCACCGGCATTGTTAAAACACAGTATATCTCCTTCACGCACTTCGTTCAATTTCCTATCCCAACCAAAAGTGTCTGTTTCGCAGATATTACCCACTATTGTATAAATACGTTCTTTACCTTCAGGGTTTGAAACATTAGTTATATGGTGGTATGAATCGTAAAGCATGGGACGTATCAAATGGTTTAAACCACTATCCACTCCCACAAATACAGTGGCAGTGGTTTGCTTGATAATATTGGCTTTTACTAAAAACGAACCAGACTCGCTCACAATATATTTGCCTGGCTCAAACCATAATTCTAATTCACGACCATATTCATTGCAAAACTCTAAAAATCTCTGACCCAAAGCCTTTCCAAGCTCTTCAATATCTGTTGTAATATCGTTGGGTTTATAGGCCACTTTAAATCCACTTCCAAAATCAATAAACTTTAAATCTGGAAAATCTTTTGCGGCATCAAACAAAATTTCAGCTCCTTGCAAAAACACACCCGAATCTAAAATATCGCTTCCTGTATGCATGTGAAGACCGTTAATATTCATATCATATGTTTTAATAATACGTAACACATGACGCAGTTGATGTATAGAAATCCCAAACTTAGAATCAATATGACCCGTAGAAATTTTATTGTTTCCTCCTGCTAAAATATGAGGATTTAACCTCACACAGCAAGGCACTTCATTACCATAAGCGCTCCCGAATTGTTCAAGAATTGAGATGTTATCAATATTGATATGAACTCCTAAATTAACGGCTTCTTGAATTTCCTCAAAAGCAACGCAATTAGGTGTGAAAATAATTTCATTCGCCTGAAAACCTGCTCTCAGTCCTAGTTTCACTTCATTTATTGAAACCGTATCTAGGCCACTTCCTTCGTCTTTTAATAGCTTTAAAATAGCATTATTATTCAATGCTTTACAAGCATATTTCACCTTAATATTAATTGGCTTAAAAGCGTTCACCAAACGTTTATACTGCGAAACAATTTTTTCGGAATTATACACATAAACTGGCGAATCGAACTGTTCGGCCACTTGTAATAGCATTGAATAATCAAGGTTTTCAGTCATCATTTTAATAAAATTTACGGACAAAGATAATGTAATATGTAGAATAGGCTTAACTCGAGTATTAAAAGGCCTTTAAATAGTTAACTAGCTTTTGAAAATCACTTAACAAAATGCCAAGAAAATTCAAACTATTAAAAAAAGCTTTTAACTTGCATCCATAATCACATGAAAACAAAAATATTAATTGCATTCATTTTTATTCTTTCTGCTCAATTTACCAAGGCAGACGACAGAGGAAATTTGTTTGATATTAAAAACTATACTATACAATTAAATCTCACAAACATTGCTAGCAAAACCCTTTTGGGGACTACAAGTATTCATTTACAATCTAGATCAAATAACTTGGCATCAGTAAGGTTAGATCTAGCAAAATTGACTGTGAGTTCGGTGCTTGCCAATGCCGATAGTCTTCTTTTTTCTCAAAACGATTCTGAATTATTTATCAGTTTTAAAAGACCACTTAATCAAAACGATAGCATTCAAATAGACATTAGCTATGCTGGTCAACCTACAAAAGACCCTAGTTGGGGAGGTTTTTATTTTAGTGGCAATTATGCCTTCAATTTAGGTGTTGGTTTCAATGTAAAGCCTCACAATTTTGGTAGATGTTGGTTTCCTTGCGTTGATAATTTTACCGATAGAGCCACCTATAATTTTCATATCAAAACAGATAATGGCTTCAAAGCCATATGCAATGGAACAAAGCTAGTTGAAACCAATAATAATGATGGAAGCATTACATGGCATTGGACTTTAAAAGATGAAATACCTACTTATTTAGCATCCGTAGCTGTTTCTAATTATGAATTGCTGCAATATAATTTTCAAGGTAAAAGCAAAAGCTTTCCTGTTATCATTGCTTGTCAAGGGCAGGATACTAGCAAATTGAAAGCTTCTTTTGTAAACCTAAATGCAGCCTTACAATGCTTTGAAGACAAATTTGATGCATATCCTTTTGAAAGAGCTGGCTATGTGGCTGTCCCTTTTGATGGTGGCGCCATGGAACATGCAACTAGCATAGCCTATCCTATTTTTGCTATTGATGGAACTACCAATTACGAAACCCTATTTGCTCATGAGCTTTCGCACATGTGGTGGGGCGATCATGTGACATGCAGAACGGCAGAGGATATGTGGCTGAATGAAGGCTGGGCAAGTTATTGTGAGGCACAATTTCTTGAATGCTTGTATGGAATAGATGCCTATCAAAAAGAAATAAAAAGCAATTGGAATACTGTTTTGAGATTTGCCGCTGCCAAGGATGGTGGTTTGTTTGCCTTATCCAATGCCCCACATAATGCAACTTACGGAACAACTGTGTATAAAAAAGGAGCATTGATAGTTCACTCGTTACGATCATATATGGGTGATTCAGCTTTTTTTGCTGCATGCAAATCGTACCAACAAAAATATGCCTTTAAAGATGCAAGTTCTTCGGATTTAAAAAACGAATTTCAGAAATTCACCACTTCAGATTTAAATGCATTCTTTGACATGTATGTGAGCAATCCAAGTTTGTTCAATATACGGGTTATAAAATCAGAATTGAACAATGGTGTCATATCCGTTCAGCTTACGCAGGACCTCAAAAACACACAAACAAGCTTCAACAATATTCCAGTAAGTATTACTTTTTTTGATGGCAATATTCGTATCGTTCGATACTTATTGTTCAATAAAGAAGGTATCTATACCTTTACTATCGGTAAAATCAATTTTGGTAAAGAATTTTATACCATTATTGATGCAGATGATAAATATTTTAAAGCAAGGTCGATGCAAAATCAAACGATAAAAGGCAATGGACTTAAAAACTTTGCTGAGGCATTTTGTGGTATTAACACACAAAGTATTAGCGACTCAGTAAACGTTAACATTGAGCATAATTGGATTGGGGGAAAATGGTGGGAAGTGGCACCTGCTGGCATTAAAATTTCAAACCAAAGGCATTGGATTATCAATGGATTTTTACCTAGTAGTTTCAAGGCACAAGGCCTTTTTAATTATGATGGTTCAACTCCCGAAAATCCAAGTAATTCAGGCTGGCTCGACAATGAATTTATTGATAGAAATGAGGATTCCTTGGTGATGTTATACAGAGCCAATGGATCTGAAATGTGGCAATTGCTAAGTGAATATTCTATAAACTCTGGAGGGAGCAAAACAGACAAAGTAGGAAGAATTACAGTGAACAATTTAAAGACTGGAGAGTATGCTATTGGAAAAAAAGATGTAACAGCTATTACACCAAATGTATTACCAGAAAAGTCAGACTTCATTCACATTTATCCAAATCCTGCCAAGAACCTTATTAACATCCAAATCAAAAAGCAGTTTAAGCATATTGATTTACTAATAACTGATGATAGGGGAAAAACCTTAAGAAACAATAGCCTAAAAGGCGAAGACAACGAAATAGATTTAAGTACCTTTAGCAAAGGTCAATACTTTTTCGTTTTCCAATTAGATGGATACGCAGTGAGTAAAAGTGTAATTGTTAACTAATAAGTATTGCCGTAGGTTGATTTGGCCTTAAAACGATAGCCAATACCATATTCAAGAAAATCAGATCTAAGCCCTGAGGTATTATCCAACGTGCTTTTTAAACTTCCTTGAATAAACAAATTGCTTTTGTGGGTATACCTTAATCCGAACGCATAATAAATTCTATCTACCCTAACATTGGCAAGATTATATACATAATGCATACCCCTCATGGGAATGGAAATTCGTCCTATATTAAACTCGGCTGATAAACCCATGGCCACTTTAAATTTGTCGATTTCATTTATTTCATCTAAGCTTGATGGACGCAAAAGTCTAATGTTGGAAGTTGGGTCATAGTAAAAGTCTATGGCTGGACCAATGTTCAAAATTTTATTTTTTGAATACATTAACTGACTAGACCAAACATAAATATCGTATTGGGTTTTGAGTGGAATTTTTATCTTGGCAAATCCAGTTCCTATGAAGGACTGAAAATACCACTTCTTAGTTTGGTCATTATGAAAGGTTGTCATACCACGATGATTAACCCTATCATAAATAAAGAAATTCATTCCCCCTTTTAAATACACCAAATTAATACCGTTGTTTGGAGCGTTGAATGAGCCATTCGAAAAATTCAGTGCACCAGCTTCAAGTGCTAATTCGGTATTTGAAAAAATCTTTTGATGAAATCCAAAGCCAATTTGTATGCCCAAATTATAAGGTTGACTGATTAAGTTATTATTTAAATCGTCTATTCGCAAGGTTGAGCTTGTATCAAATTGTTTGTCGATATAGGCGCCTCCAAAACCTACCTTCAAAAAAGTCATAGTTGTTGGCCTATTTATAAGGGTAAAGTTAAAAAATGGCATGGCAGAATAAATATTGCCATAAAGCCATTGTGTGGGCATTAAAATATGAGAAAAGGAAATGCCCACGCGAGGATTATTATATATCTTTTGCCAATCCTTTTGTCCGTCTGTACGATAAATTAGATCAAACTCATAACCAATTGCCTCAATATTTCTAGTTGGTCCATTTCTACCCCTAGCCGAAAAATCATAGCCCTTGATAATATTAGCGCTAATACCAATATTTCTCAAAAATCTTGACGAATTAACATCTTGAGAAAATGAATTAAAACCTGCTGTTAATAAAATTAATAAAAAAAATACTTTTAGGTTCAATGACTGGTTTTGCTCTTTTTTTGAGCGACCAATTTAGTATTTTTTCACAAACTCTAAAAAACCATAATGTTTTCGTAATTTTTTTTGAAAATATTTTTCAATCATTCAGAAAATAGATATCATTGTAAAGAAGTAATTTGGTTGTTTATGCCAAGCCCAAAAACCAGAAACCCCACATATCGTACAGACGATAACCTATTTAGAGACCTAACCTTGTTAGAAATCTTTTTAATAGTCCTCGGTATTGCTATTATTTATTTTATTTATTGGTCTCGCGACAATGTTAGATTTACATCCAATTGCCCTAAATGCGGGGCCACAGAATATGTAAAAAGAAAACATCGAAGTTTTTTTGCTAAAAGAATTATTTTCTTCTTGAGAGTAAACAAACTCACCTGCAGTAGATGTAATGTTACCTTCTACCAAGCTTTCTCTGAAAAATAATTACTTTGGATTCAATTAATCCTACTTTCTCTTCTTTCATTTACAGATTACCTCATCTAAAAATGTTTTACATCGAGGTAAAACAAGAAATCATTGTCCAATTGGGTGGCAAAATTAATATCAGGTTGCTATGTACTATCAACAAGTCCCTTAGTTTTCAATGTGGGCTTGTAACTTTAGGCCAAGGAAATGCGTATATCAGCATCAATAGCAAACGCATGAAAGAATTGAAGGTAAAAGAAGGTGACGAGGTGTTTGTTGAACTTGCCATAGACAAAAGTGAATATGGCATGGATGTACCAGAAGAATTACAAGAACTGTTTAATCAAGACCCTGAAGGTAAAAGAAGATTTGACCTACTTAAACCCGGGAAAAAGCGATATATCATATTCTATGTAGCAGGAGTAAAAAGCTCTCATCTCAGACTGGAAAGGGCTTTATTGCTTATAACTAACCTAAAACTAACCAAAGAAGGAAAGGAAAGTTTCAGGGAAATGTTAGGTAAATTCGACTAAAACTTAATTTGATAGGTGTAGTGTATTTTGGTGGTTTTAGCTCCTAAGGCTGTAAACAAACTGTGCATTTTAGGGTTAAAATCCCCTATCCAAGCCAATTCGGAGGTGGTGATTTCAGGATGATGCTCCCTAGCAGCTTTGTACAAACTCATGATCATACCAGTTTCTAAACCCAAATTTTGATAAGCTGGGATAACGCCAAATACAATACCCCTAATCCTATTTATCTTGGTAGTGCTTTTGTACCATAAAAATTGAATCTTACCCCACCAATTCAAATTGCCTTTTAAGGGTTTAAATATTTTATTAACATCAATCACACTGATATAAAAGCCTGCAGGCTTGCCATGGGCATAGGCAAACCACATTACCCTTTCTAATATTATAGGTTTCAAAGATTTCAAAGTGGTTTCAATCCTATCTTTGGTCATGGGACTAAAATCAGGCCTATGTGCCCAAGCTTGGTTATAAATGGTAATAAAATCTTCCGAAAATTTGCTCAAATCTTTGATCCTAAAATGCTCAAATGAATAATCAGGATTATTTAAAACCCTTGAGGCAAGCTTATTAAACCTCTCATAATTGAAGTCATTCAGGTTGATTTCAGAAGTGGTTTGCTCGGTAAGTTTCTCAAAGCCATAAATTTCAAACAGTTTTTGATAGTAAGGTGGGTTATAATTTTCTTGGTAGGAAGGATTTTTAAATCCCTCAACCAACAAGCCCCAAAATTTATCCTTTTCACCAAAGTTCACCGGCCCATTCATGCCTTCTACAATATGACTTAGCAGCCAATTTTTGGCTGTATCAAACAACATATTTGCTGCAACTTGGCTATCAATGCATTCAAAAAATCCACAGCCCCCAATCTTCTTTTCATTGGGCATGAAATCTTTTTGGATGTAAAAGGCAGCAATTCGTCCAATAATTTTATTTTTATCATCAAAGAGCAACCAGCGGCAAGCCTTACCCTGCTTGAAATTCAAGTTCTGCTTCTCGTCAAATATTTGTGCTATATCGTTTTCAAGTGGGGCTACCCATTCTTCATCGTTTTTGTAGAACAAATGAGCCGATTTTATGAATTGTATTTTATCAGATTCTGTCTTTACCTCTTGGATTTTCATTATGGCAATTAAGCTATTATAAAAGTTAAAAAACTAATTTTGCTGCGAAGTAAAATTCTAGTATTCAACTTTCATAAAAAAATACTTACTTCACGCCAAAATTACACACGAATATGTTACAAATAGGCGACAAATTACCGGAATTTAAGCTAAAAGGCTTTGATGATAAAATGTATACCAATTTTGATTATGCAGATAAGTATGCATTAGCTGTCATCTTCACTTGCAATAGCTCTCCCATTTCCAAGGCATATGGACAAAGGTTAATAAAGCTTTTTGAAGCCTATGAAGATGATAATTTGGGAATCGTAGGTATCAATCCTAACGATGCATCTCAATCACCTGAAGATAGTCTTGAACAAATGAAATTTGTAGCCGATCGTTTAAAATTAGGAGATATTAATTTTCTATACTTACAAGACGAAAGCCAAGAAGTAACCAAGAAATTTGGTGCTACTGTAACTCCAGAAGTTTTCCTTTTCAATCGTAAACGCGAGTTGGTATACAAAGGTGCTATTGATGATGCTTGGGAAAATGAAAACATGGTGACTGCGGCCTACCTTGAAGATGCAATCGAAGAAGCATTGGATGGTATCGAACCAGATTTCCCTGAAGTGGCAGCAGTGGGTACACCTATTGTTTGGAAGAAATAATACCAATTAGGAATTATCCTCAGAATTGAATTTACAAAATAAAGTAGTTGTTATAACAGGTGCCTCTTCGGGTATTGGCGAAGCTTGCGCTTACGCCTTTGCCAAACAAGGATGTAAGCTGGTATTGGCTGCTCGAAATATTGATAAACTTGAAAAGGTAAAACAACATTGCCTTTCGCTCCATGCTGAAACACTGCTTGTGAATTGTGATGTAAGTATTGAAGCAGATTGCAAAAATCTCATCACACAAAGCATCGAAAAATTCCAGACCATACATGTTCTGATAAATAATGCAGGTATCAGTATGCGTGCACTTTTTGCCGAATTAGACCTTGCAGTTTTAAAACAAGTAATGGACATCAATTTTTGGGGAACGGTGTATTGTAGCAAATATGCCATGCCTTACTTATTGAAAGAAAGAGGAAGCGTTTTAGGTGTAAGTTCAATAGCTGGCATTAAAGGTTTGCCAGGACGCACAGGCTATAGTGCTAGTAAGTTTGCAATGAATGGTTTTATGGAGGCGCTAAGAATTGAAAACCTAAAAACGGGACTTCATGTGGGTGTGATTTGCCCTGGATATACCGCTAGCAATATTCGCAATGCCGCGCTAAACAAGGATGCCAAACAACAAGCCGAAAGTCCTTTTGATGAAAGCAAACTCATGCCCGCTGAAACCGTGGCCGATTATATGGTGAAAATGGTAGTGCAAAGGCAAAACAATTTGGTGCTTACTACACAAGGCAAACTTACCCAATGGCTTAATAAATTCTTTCCAAATTTGGTTGATAACTTGGTATATAAAACAGTTGCCAAAGAAAAAGATAGCCCTTTTAAATAATTGCGAAATGCGGAATGACAAGAATTCGAAATGATATAAAATATGTTTGCTAAAGCCATTAAACACCTGCAAAAAGACCCTGTTCTTAAGCCCATCATCAAGGCTTGTAAAAAAGATGTGGAGCAAAGATTTGATAGGATTGAAGAGCAAAAAGATGTTTATCTCATTTTACTTAGAAGCATTGTATCGCAACAGTTATCTACCAAAGCAGCAAACACCATCTATGCAAGGTTTGAAGCTTTGTTTAAAACATCATATCCCAAACCAAAAGAAGTACTTAAACTAAGCAACGAAACACTAAGAAGTGTGGGCCTATCAGGACAAAAAAGCAGCTACATAAAAGCACTTGCCGAATATGCATTAGCTTATGATATGAGCCATGAACACCTATCAAGTTTGAGCAATGAAAACTTAATAGAACAGCTTACCAGCATAAAAGGTGTAGGCCAATGGACTGTAGAAATGATGCTTATTTTTAGCCTGAAACGTTTGGATGTTTTCCCCTATGATGATTTGGTGGTGCGCAGTCAAATGATAAAATTATATGACATAGAAAGCAAAGGCAAGCAATTGAAACAAGAGTGTTTTACCATAGCCCAAAATTGGCAACCCTATGGCAGCATAGCCAGTTTGTTTTTGTGGCAATCAAAGCAGATGGTTTTAATAGATTAGGGTATAGGATAAAGTATTATTGTGAAGAAATTACCTAGAAATTAAAAAACTAATCATTAAAAAAATAATTAATCAATCTTCAAATCTTTATTTTTCTTCAACATTCATTGAGAACTTTTAACGACTTGGATAAGTAATAAAATAAGATATTTTTGTTTAATAAAGCATACTTATCAATTATCTATCCAAAATAGAGGTAATTTTAAAAAGAGTGAATTCTAAAAGATTATATATTGTTCTGATTCTAGTAGGTTTTATTTTGAACAAAACATTTGGACAGAATTCAGAACCTAAGCTTTCAGAAATTAAAAAGATTTTTAAGATATTACTTTCAGAAAATAAAAAGGCGCGAGACGGGAGCACCCAATATTTCGAATTTCATTTTAATTGAGATTTTAAGGGTCACATCCATTTTCTGGGGAGTAATCCAACTAAGCGAATAATTTTTGCAAT
>JBBALJ010000036.1:24291-31747 GCA_040403075.1 Bacteroidia bacterium | reverse complement strand
CTACCACTCATCAATGTCTATAAAATTGTATTTATGGCTTATAGCTATTCCTACAAATACACTTTGTGGTAGGTGATCATATCCCACATTTATTACCAAAAAATTTCCTAAAGGTATAAATGTTTGTGCAGTAAAATTGAAATTGAATTTAGTTTCATCAGGATTCAAACTCCAACCTTTACCTGGGATACCATCGTACTCTTCAATTTGACGTTGTCTAATTATACCCGCTCCCAAAAACAATGGAATTTTCTTCGTCATTGCAAACGCGAATCCAGGCATAACTGTATAAGCATAGCTAAGACTCTTTTTTCCAGTTAACCAATTGTTTGATTTAGCGTTATCATAAGCCACATCACCGCTTTTACTATATGACTCATCAATAAATTTGGCTCCTGCCCTCCAACTTAATCCAAAACCCATTTTACGGAACGATACATGATTTCCTCCAATCATAATTTGGTTGGTAGGGTCTGACACTCCAAAAGCATTATACCTAATTGGACGAGGCTTATCATTTTTATTTTTTGCAGAATAATCGTAATTATAAATAAGGTTTTGTGCGGAGGCAAATCCAATAAAAACCAATAAACATGTCATCAAAATCGTTGTCTTTCTCATATCGCTTTTGCTATATCTTTTATCATTTGTGGACCACCATAAATAAATCCAGAATAAACCTGAACCAAACCAGCACCCGCATTTAATTTATCTAAAGCAGTTTCAGGCGAATGTATGCCTCCGACTCCAATAATTGGTATTTTTCCAGAAGATTTTTTGTAAATATACGCAACAACCTCAGTTGCTCTATCACTTAGTATCTTACCACTCAAACCTCCTGCACCTATGCTTTCGACCTTTTCTTTACTTGTCAATAAGCCAGCTCGGCTGATAGTAGTATTTGTAGCCACTATACCATCGATTCCAATATCTTTTACAATATCCACCACATCATCCAATTGCTCATTACTTAAGTCAGGCGCAATTTTCAACAAAATGGGTTTGCAAATTTTACCTTTAGAAATAAACGCGCTTCTCATTTCCATTAGTGCTTTCAAAATCTCACCTAATGGCTTTTTATCTTGTAATTCTCTCAAATTTGGTGTGTTAGGCGAACTTACATTCACTACAAAATAATCCACCACATCATACAATTTATAAAAACAGATCGTGTAGTCATTTACCGCTTCTTCATTAGGTGTTACTTTATTTTTACCAATGTTACCACCCACTATTAAATCTTTTGGTCGAGATTGAAGTCTTTCTACTATCACATCTAATCCATCATTATTGAATCCCATTCGATTGATAACAGATTCATCTTCTATCAACCTAAATAATCTCGGTTTATCATTACCTGCTTGGGGCTTAGGGGTTACAGTTCCTATTTCTACAAAACCAAACCCAAGTGCTGATAATTCTCCAAGATACTTAGCGTTTTTATCAAACCCTGCAGCCAATCCTACCCTATTCTTAAACCGAATTCCTAGAAATTCATATTCTTTTCTAACAACATAAAGCGAAGTGAGAATGCTCTTAAAAAATGGGATTTTGCATAACAATTTAAGACTATCTAACGCCAAGTGATGCGCTTTTTCGGCAGACAGCAAAAATAAAAATCTAAGAATGATGCGGTACAAAATATATAGTGCTTTTGCGCAAAAATAAGCCTATGAACTGGCATAACAAAAAAGGAAGAACATTTGATTGAAAATCACAGAATGAGGTATTAATTATAAAAGACAAAGGCGCGATATATCGCGCCTTTGTCTTTTATGAAATGATTTCGTAATAACTATTCAATCACTAATTTCTGGAAACCCGATTTGTCAGAATCAGAAACACTTAACAAATAAATTCCTTTACTTATATCAGACACGTTGATTTCAAAAACATCACCAAAGGCTTTTGGTACAAAGTTTTTTATGGTCTTTCCAGCAACATCAGTTAGTAACATTGTATAGTTGGCGTTAGGGCTTATTTCTAAACCATAAACAAATACCTTATCGCTTGCAGGATTTGGAGAAGCATTGAAAAACAATTTTGTATTCAACTCACCCACCCCATTTATACCACCAGGAATTTTAAAATCAATTGTACTTGAATCAATTCTCTCGAATTGGGTTCCTGGGAGTGAAGGAGAGCTAAACCAGCTATTAACAAAGACCTTAACAGCATAAGTGTTCTTATGAGTGCTTTTAGGCATGCCAGTTAATTTAGCGCATCCAAAAGAACCTCCAGCCCAAGTACATGTGGGACTATTACAGCTGTATTTAAAAGAAGTATCAGGCAAATTACTTATGTAAATTACCCTTGCAGAGTCAACTGTAATTGCAATGTTTGAACCCGCATACACAATGGTTGAGTCTTTTGGAACTCTTAGTGAAACGGTAACAGCATATGCCTGCCCAACAATGCCATCGGGCAATATAGTTGGAGAAATGCCAGTGCCAGTCATAGTCAAATCTGGGGTACAAACTTGTGATTTACCTACTGCAAAATTGAAAACGGTAAGTAAAATTAATAGTATTATTTTTTTCATATTGTATTCGATTAATAATGCAATATAAATTAATGCTACTTAGTTTTGGTATACCAAATAAAAAATGACTTTATGAAAACACTTTATCAAATAAGAACTAACAACTTGAACAAAATTTTCTGTTCATATTCAGATAATTAGTGCGAAAATAAAAAATGCACTACAATTTATTTGTATATACATTTAATGTTTATACATTTGCATAGGATTTGATACCATAATATCATAACATTTAAAACAAAAAATTTATGAAAACTGTAATTCACAGAGCCGAAAACAGAGGTCATGCCAACCATGGATGGTTAAATGCTAAGCACTCATTTAGTTTTGCATCCTGGTACAATCCTAACCTTATTCATTTTGGTGCGCTTAGGGTATTAAACGATGATGAAGTTGCACAAGGCATGGGCTTTGGCAAACACCCTCACGAAAACATGGAAATAATAACCCTTGTACAAGAGGGAGCCTTGGAACACCAAGATAGCATGGGTCACACATCTGTGATGAGAGCCAATGATGTGCAAGTAATGAGTGCGGGAAAAGGTGTTTTTCATTCCGAAGTAAACCAATCCAAACAAGAGCCTGTTAAATTATTTCAGATATGGGTTTTCCCTGATAGAGATAATGTTGAACCGCGTTATGAGCAAAAATACTTTTCAGTGGAAGGCCGCAAAAACCAATGGCAAGAAATTATTAAACCATCAAGCCAAACTGAAGGAGAGGCTATTTTCATATACCAAGAGGCTTGGTTTTCCTTAAGCGATTTGGAAGCAGGAAAAGAAATCAGCTATTCTAACCATAAAGCTGGTAATGTTTTATACCTGTTTGTAATTGATGGCGATGTGGAGCTAAATGGCGAAAAATTAAAACGCAGAGATGCCATAGGCATTTCAGAGTATGACACAATACAAATTAAAGCAAGTTCAAATGCACGTCTTTTGGCCATGGATTTACCACAAATAAACTTACAATAAATAAATTAATAAAAAAAATGAGCACACAATCTTTATCAAAATGGAGCATAGATGCTATGCACTCAGAAGTAGAATTCAAAGTAAAACACCTTATGATTTCTACTGTTACAGGAAAATTCTCAAGCTTTAGCGCTGATATTGAATCAAGCACTGAGGATTTTGCAGATGCTAAAATTACTTTCACAGCTGATGTAAAATCCATCTCAACTGGCAATGAGCAAAGAGATGGCCACTTACAATCAGACGATTTCTTTAACTCAGAGTCATTTCCTCAAATTAAGTTTGTTTCAACAGGAATGAGCAAAAACAAATTGGTGGGTGATTTAACCATCAGAAACGTAACTAAATCAATAGAGTTAGATGTAGAATATAATGGTAAAATGAACGATCCTTACGGTAATACAAAAGCTGGTTTTGAAGTAAGTGGTAAAATCAACCGTTCAAATTTTGACTTAAAATGGAGCGCAACTACCGAAGCAGGTGGAATCGTAGTTAGTGATGAAGTGAAGATTATCTGTAATATACAACTTATTAAAGTAGCTTAATTACTTATATAGCTTGTAATACCTGAAAAAGATTTGGCGGATATGCCAAATCTTTTTTTTGTTGTGTAATATTGCTAAAAAAAGAGATGACAAAACTGAGTGTCAATATTAACAAGTTTGCTACACTAAGAAACTCAAGAGGTGGCAATAACCCAGATGTTATTAAAACAGCAATGGATTGCGAACGTTTTGGTGCTGATGGAATTACGGTGCATCCTCGTCCAGATGAGAGGCATATTCGTTATGCGGATGTTTACGAACTATGTAAAGTTGTAAAAACTGAATTTAATATTGAAGGAAATCCTAAAGAAGCCAAATTTGTCGAACTCGTTTTGCAAGCTAAACCCACCCAAGTAACCTTAGTGCCTGATGCCGAAAACCAATTGACATCAAATCATGGTTGGGACACACTAACGCATAAAGACTTTCTAATTGATACTATTGCCCTTTTTAAAAGTGCTGGGATTCGTACTTCCATTTTTGTAGATGCGAATATGGATATGATTGAAGGTGCAGCCATAGTTAATACTGATAGAATTGAATTATACACCGAAAGCTATGCACATCAATATCCCATTGACAAAAGAGCCTCAATTCATAATTTTGTAGTAGCAGCTAATCATGCGCAGCAGTTTGGACTAGGCCTTAATGCTGGTCACGACCTAAGCCTTGAAAACCTAAAATATTTTAAACAAAACATTCCTCAATTGCTAGAGGTTTCTATAGGTCATGCGCTTGTTTGCGATGCATTGTATTATGGTTTAGAAAACACGATACAATTATACAAAAGACAACTTTTGTAAATCACCTACTCTAATTTGCAAAGAATACTATATTCGTACTTTCAGAATCAAACGACACATGACAAAAAAAATACTATCAAGCTTATTATTTAGTGCTATTACCTTTATTAGTTTTGCTCAAATACCTTCATTTTTATGGAAAGTTGAAAATGGCAAACTAATTAACCCAACTACCTACCAATTTGATGTGTATATGTATAACACAGGAGAAAGCGAATTTGAATTGAGAGGTGGCACCATTGCCCTTAATGTAAATCCAGCTTGGAAAAACGGTGGAACTATTGAAGTATCAACCATTTCTAGCGAATTGGTTTCTTCACAACAAAAGGGAAATGCCCTTTACAATGTATCTGTTACAGACTATTTAAGAAAAATAATTAATAGCGTTTCAAAGGGCTCAGGTACCTCAATTGCGGCTCATGGCAAAATAAAATGCTTTACCATTCAGCTTAGCAATACAGTTGACTTTTCTACCAAAGCCAAACCTAAATTTGCTTGGAAATTTGATAATGCACCAGGAGCAGGATTTAATTGCAGTGGAGGTGCAAATGGAGCAGCCATGACCGCTGTAGCTATGAGAGGCTCAGCAGAAGTGATTGCCAACCAAAAAAAATGTGTGGTGATTCCTTAGATAAATGAGTTTCGAATATTTTTACTATTTAAGAATATTGATAATTATAACACAAAATTCACACTGAGATATTTTCAAGTATTGCAATTAATTTGGAACATATAAAATAAAAAACTTTTTAACTAAAAACGCAAAAACATTAAAAAGAATTTATGAAAGGAATACAAAACACTTCGAATAAAACATATCGCCAATTAATGGGAAATGGTTTGCGTTTTGAAATTCCAAAATTTCAGCGTGACTATACTTGGGAAACAGAGCATTGGGATGATTTATGGCAAGATATCAAAGCTATAGTTTCAAACGAAGACAATGAGCATTATATGGGTTATTTAGTTCTTCAAACTTCAAATAATAAAGAATTTCAAATTATAGATGGACAGCAAAGGTTAACCACAATGAGCTTGTTAATTCTTGCAACTTTGAAGTGTTTAAAAGAATTAGTCGATAATAATATTGATGCAAACAATAATGAAAAAAGAAAGGAAAGTTTATTAAATAGTTATATAGGATATATCGACCCTGTAACATTGATATCAAATAACAAACTTAAATTAAATCGCAATAGTGATGATTATTATAAACAGCATTTAGTTTTATTAAAAGAAATGCCTCTAAGAAATACCAATGCATCTGAAAAGCATATGCGAGAATGTTTTAATTGGTATTATTTAGGAATCAAAAAGGAATTTAAAACAGGTGAAAGTTTAGCGTCATTTATTGATAATATTGTAGATAAACTTTTTTTTACAGTTATTGAAGTAACTGATCAGTTAAATGCATTTAAAGTTTTTGAAACGCTGAACGCAAGAGGCGTCCAATTGTCATCATCCGATTTATTAAAAAACTATTTGTTTTCAGTAGTTGATGAAACAAAACCTCACATTTCAGAGATTGAAGAATTGGAAAACATTTGGAGTAAAATTGTTGGCAAATTAGGTGAACATAAATTCGAAGATTATTTACGATACTATTGGAACAGCGAGAATAAGTCTGTAGGCAAAAAAAATCTTTTTAAAACTATTAAGGGAGCCATAAAATCAAAAGATCAAGTTTTTGAATTAATAAGAAATTTAAATGATACTGCTGATATTTATTTAGCTATCCAAAATCCTGAAGATGAATTTTGGAAGGATAAACCAGAAATTCGTAAATCATTAAAAGAATTAAAGTTATTCCAAATCAGACAAACAACTTCTCTGTTTTTGTCCGCATATCGAAATTTAGAAACCGATAACTTTAAAAAATTATCGAAAATTTGTGCTGTAATTTCTTTTCGCTACAACATAATTGGAGGCCTAAATCCAAATGCTCAAGAGGATGTATATAATACCGTTGCCCTAAAAATTGCAGGTACAAAAAATTTCATTACGACAGATTTTCAAAGTATTTATGTAAGTGATTTGAATTTTGAAAATGACTTTTCTACTAAAGAATTTAAAAACACTTCTAGAAACCATAAAATTGTAAAATACATTTTAGCAAAAATTGAAATGTATCAATATAAAAATGAAATTGATTCCGATAGCGATTCGTTTACTATTGAACACATATTACCTGAAAATGCTGATGAGACTTGGGGAGAATTTACATTTGAAGAAATTAATCGTTCAGTTTATAGGATTGGAAACCTGACTTTGCTAGAAAAAAAACTAAACAGGGAAGCAGACCAAAGACCATATACCAAAAAAATAGATTATTTCTCACAATCTAATTGTGAATTAACAAAATCTATTTCAGAAAATTTTATCTCTTGGAACGAAGATAAATTGGCTGCTCGTCAAAGAGAGTTAGCAAAACACGCCAAAGCAATTTGGAAGATTCAAGAACTAAGTCAATAATAAAATTCTATTGGTTTTGTTTGTCATTTTAATTATTATTTTCACAGACTCAACTTATATTTAAAAATATCCAAAACCTATATCTCTATATTTCTTCTACCTCATAATCGTCTCTTCCCT
>JBBALJ010000036.1:0-24191 GCA_040403075.1 Bacteroidia bacterium | reverse complement strand
CCTAATTTTCTAAGTTTTTCGCCCGTTTCATTTATTTGCTCAGTAGGGAAAGGGCCACTACCAACACGGGTACAATAGGCTTTGAAAATCCCATACACTTTTTTTATTTTCTGTGGAGAAATGCCCAATCCTGTGCAAGCACCCCCAGTAATGGTGTTTGATGAAGTAACAAATGGATAAGATCCGAAATCTATATCAAGCAAAGTGCCTTGAGCACCTTCGGCCAGTACTTTTTTGCCTTTGCTTATCAAATCATTGATTACATATTCAGAATTAATGATTTTAAATTGTTTGATAAACTCAACAGCTTCAAAAAATGCTGGCTCATGATCGGCCAAATCATAATTGAAGTTTAATGAATCAAGAAGTTTTCTATGAATTTGAGCCGCAGCTTCGTATTTCTGTTTAAAATTTGGATTTAAAATATCCCCTATTCTCAAGCCGCTACGGCCAATTTTATCTTGGTAAGTAGGGCTAATGCCTCGTAAAGTGGATCCAATTTTGTGCTCACCTTTATGCGCTTCTGAAGCTGCATCCACCAAGCGATGCGTAGGTAATATCAAATGTGCTTTTTGAGAAATGAATAGATTTTTTTTCAAATCAACCCCAGCCTCAGTAGCTTTTTCAATTTCTTTTTTTAGTTGTACAGGATCTATAACCACACCATTGCCAATTATATTGATGCAATGCTCATGAAATATACCTGAAGGAATGGTATTGAGTACAAACTTTTTACCATTAAACTCTAATGAATGTCCGGCATTTGGCCCGCCTTGAAAACGAGCAACCACATCATATTGTGGTGTTAACACATCTACAATTTTGCCTTTACCTTCATCGCCCCACTGAAGCCCCAATACTACATCTACCATAATCTTAATTATCTTGTTTTACTGTCCTTTTACAATTTACACATTTGTTGTCTGCATCTACTTTGGGTTTTCCAAAAAGATACAATGAATGATTGGTTACCTCAAAATTCATCAAATCGCCCATCATGGTTTTAATTTGGTGTATGCGTGGGTCGCAAAACTCCACAATATCATTACACTCGTTACATATCATGTGGTCGTGCTGACGGAATCCAAAAGCCCTTTCGTAGCGAGCTATGTTTTTTCCAAACTGGTGTTTAATAACCAAACCACATTCCAAAAGTAAGTCTAGGGTATTGTATACCGTGGCTCGGCTAACCCTATAGTTCCTGTTTTTCATGTGAATAAAAAGCGTTTCAACATCAAAGTGCTCTTTGTTTGAATAAATTTCATCCAAAATAGCAAACCTTTCAGGGGTTTTTCTTTGCTGATTGTGTTCTAAATATTCAGTGAACTTTAGCTTAACTTCATCTTTTATTTTTTGGCTTGCTCCTACGTCAGTCATTTTCCTGAATTATAACCTTGCACACATCTTATTTTGTCTATTTTAATTTTAGACATACTTACATGCATTTACAAGGCTGCAAAATAATGGAATTACAGAATAAAGTTACACACAATGTCTAAACCAAATGAAAGGATAATTTTGGCTGATTGTCAAACATTTCTCAATTATCTTCTACCCTTCTTACAGTAATAAGTGGACTCGCATCTTTAATGGTTTGCATCAGTTCCTCTAAATGTTGGGTATCCATAATTTCAAGCGTAATCATTCCTTCAAACGAACCCGCGTTAGAAGTTATGCTTATGGCTTTCATATTGATTTGCAATTGTTTAGAAATAATATCCGTAATGGTGCTCACAATACCCACACTATCGATACCCTCCACTTTAATAGAAGTAACAAAAGACTTGCGAATATTGAGTGATTCATTGGCCCACTTAGCCCTGATGATGCGGTAACCGTAATTACTCATTAGACCCGTAGCATTAGAGCAATTGGTTCTATGGATTTTAACCCCTTCTCCTACGGTAACAAAACCAAAAATCTCGTCACCAGGAATGGGGTTACAGCATTTGGCAAAAGAATACTCCATGCCCGTGTCTTCATCCCCAATGATTACAGCATCATCGGCCTTTTTAACCACTTTTTTTGGTTTGCTTGGCTCTTCTACTACAGGCCTATTTTTTTCAGCATTGATAATCTCTTCAATATCAATTTTGGTCCTATCAATTTTTTCTGTGGCAATTTGATAATACAATTCACCCACCGAGGCTAATTTAAAATGACGAATTAAATGACTTAATGCTTCAGAAGTAAAAGGAACTTTAGAGTTTTTGAACTTGCGCTCTAAAATCTCTTTTCCCATGCTAGATGTTTTTAATTTCTGTTGCTTAAAGTACTCACGAATTTTAGCTTTGGCCTTGGCTGTAACCACCAAATTTAGCCACTCTTCAGTTGGCTTTTGCTTTACAGAAGTAAGGATTTCAACCTGGTCACCATTTGACAATATGTGGTTAATTGGTACCAACTTATTGTTCAATTTAGCACCAATACATTTTATCCCCACATCTGTATGTATCTCAAAGGCAAAATCAAGCACAGATGCAAAAGCAGGCAATTTTCTTAAATCTCCTTTGGGTGTAAAAACAAAAATCTCATCTGAATAAAGGGTTAGTTTAAAATCATCCAAAAACTCCAATGCATTTTGCTCTGGATGCTCTAAAATCTCACGCACTCTGCCAATCCAAGCCTCTAGTCCATTGTCATTATTCTGACCCGATTCTTTGTATTTCCAGTGGGCGGCATAACCTTTTTCGGCTATCTCATCCATACGTTTGGTTCTTATTTGTATCTCCACCCATTTACCTTTGGGACCCATTACGGTGGTGTGCAAACTTTCGTATCCGTTGGCTTTCGGAGTACTCACCCAATCTCTAAGCCTATCAGGATTCGGAGTGTAATGATCAGTTACAATCGAATAGGCTTTCCAGCAATCCGATTTTTCATTATCTATATCTGTATTAATAATAACACGGATGGCAAACAAATCATACACTTCTTCAAAAGGTATGTTTTGTTTTTTCATTTTGTTAAGAATGGAATGAATGGATTTGGGACGTCCTTTGATTTCATACACCAATCCCAATGCATCCAAATCTTGTGTTAGTGGTTTTACAAACTCGTTGATATACCTAGTTCTTTGGGATTTGGTTTCTTGTAGCTTGTTCTTAATAAAATTGTAGCTATCAGCTTGTAAGTATTTGGTAGCCAAATCTTCCAACTCAGTTTTGATGGCATACAAACCCAAGCGATGCGCCAATGGGGCATACACATAAGCCGTTTCTGAAGCGACTTTCAATTGGCTCTTAGCACTCATGCTATCAAGGGTTCGCATGTTGTGGAGTCTATCAGCCAATTTTATTAAAATTACCCTCACATCATCACTCAATGTAAGCAGCATTTTCTTAAAGTTTTCGGCCTGCATGCTTTTGTCTTGCTGATCAAAAACTCCTGATATTTTAGTCAATCCGTCAATAATCCTCGAAACCTTGTCACCAAACTTTAACTTCACATCTTCTAAGGTAATGTCGGTATCTTCAACGGTATCATGCAACAAGGCACAAATAACAGAAGTAGTGCCTAAACCAATTTCTTCAGCACAAATTTGAGCCACTGCCAATGGGTGAAGGATATAAGGTTCGCCTGATTTACGCCTCACATTTTTGTGGGCTTCAAGCGATAATTCAAAAGCTTCTCTAATTCGTTTTTTATCTTCCTTGCTCTTTTCCTTTAATATATGTAGCAGATTTTTATATGCTTTGACAATAACTTTATTTTCTAAATCGGTTTCGTTGCTAAGAGTCATCCAGTTTGAAGTTTCGTGCAATTTATAAATTTGGATTATCTATTGAAATTTTTAATGAGATAAGTAATAATAAAAAAATCTGTTTGCATAATTTAATAGTTCTATTACATTTGCAGTCCTTTTTTGCGCATGTGGCGTAATTGGTAGCCGTGCCAGACTTAGGATCTGGTGCCGAGAGGCGTGGGGGTTCGAGTCCCTCCATGCGCACACAAAAAAGTAAAAATAAGACTGAACCTTGTTCGGTCTTATTTTTTTAAGAGCTTATTGTAGAAAAATGAACGCAACTTTAGATAAAAAAGACGCCTTAAACGGCACTATTACTGTAAACATCGCTGCTGATGATTACATGCCAGGTATCGACAAAAAAATATCTGACTACCGCAAAAAAGCAAACATCCCGGGTTTTAGAGTAGGACATGCGCCAAAAGCCATGGTTGAAAAAATGTTCGGTCCAAATATGCTTTTGGAAGAAATCAATGCAAGTGCCTCAAAAGGTTTGTACGATTTTATCGAAGAAAACAAAATCAATATCCTTGGTCAACCTATCCTTAACGAGGAAACCATGATAGACAAACTTGAAAAAGGTTTGGACTATACTTTTAAATTTGATATTGGTATTGCTCCTGAGTTTGATTTGCAAGTTTCATCTGCTGATGTATTCACAAAATATGTTGTAAAAGTAGAAGACAAACAAATTGACGAAGAAGTTGAGCGCATGCGTAAGCGTTTTGGCAAACTACAAGAAGTAGACAAAGCTGAAGACAACGACATGATTTATGTAAAACTTACCGAACTTGATGATGACGGAAACGCTATCGAAGGTGGAGTAAGCGCTGATTCAGTTCCTATTTTAACATCAGCTGTAAAAAGCGAAGTAGTAAAAGCTACATTGATTGGTATTGAAAAAGGAAACGATTCTACCGTTAATATTTTTGGTTTGTTTGACAATGATGAAGGAGAAATTTCTCATGCATTAGGCATTCAAAAACCAACAGTGGCTGACCTGAGCCCTAATTTCAAAATGGTAGTTAACGAAATTAAGCGTACTACTTTGGCTGATATCAACCAAGAATTGTTTGATATGGCTTTTGGTAAAGATGCAGTGACTACTGAAGCTGAAATGCGTGACAGATTGGCTAAAGAAATTTCAAGCTATTTTGACGGACAAGCTGAGCATTTAATAGAGCACGGCATGACTGATGCTATCGTGGCTAAACACAATATCACTTTGCCAGATGCTTTCTTGCAACGTTGGTTAAAAGACCGCTATGCAGATAAATTCAATGATGACAACATGGAGGAAGCTTTCAAACCAGAAGCTAACTACTTGAAAAATCATTTGTTTGAAGAAAAAGTATTGGTAAGTAACAACATTAAAGTTGAAGAAGAAGATATAAGAGCTGCAGCTGTTGAATACACCAAATCAATGTTTGGCATGTATGGCATGAGCAACCAATTGAATGATGAATTGATTGATAGCCTAGTTGAGCCAAATCTAAAAAAAGACGATTACCGTTCTAAGATGATTAACTCGGCAGTGAAAAAGAAAGTGAACGATTATATTAAATCGGTAATCACTATCGAAAACAAAGAAATCAGCCAAGAAGAATTTTTGAAAATTGTGGAGGAACACAACCACCAACACCACAATCATTCTCACGAAGAATAATATTTAGAAAATCCCGAGCAATCGGGATTTTTTTTTGCCTCTCACTTAAACCTACTATTAGGGAGAGGGACATGATAGCGGCATAACCAAGATTAACAATTGACTTTCTATTTCAAACACTTATATTTGATTTACATTAAAACATCTGAATTATGAAAGTCAAATATGCATTACTGTTGTTAATCGCTGCTTTATTTCAATTTTCTTTTATTGCAAATAACTCTAGTAATGTATTTGAAAAGCATGAACTGAATCTTGGCGAAAGCACAGCATTTAATGATTCAATTGGAGGTAAAATTATTCAATTTTCATTAAGAAGAGGAGCATTTGACCTTTCAAGATACAAGCTTGAAGGAAATAATGAAGGCCTATTAAAGTTATTCAATCTTCATGGTGCTACAGGAAATCACCAGAACGAATTGGAGATGAAATATTGTTCAGGTATTATTAAAAGAGATGCCGACACCATTAGCATTCAGGCAATAAGCCACTTTACAAAACTTTATATTTTCAGTATAGAAAAAAATGGGATTGTAGATTCTTCAACGAACAGAATTCAGATAAAGCTAATAGCGAAAACGCTTAAAAATGAGTATTGCCCAAGTTTAATAAATACCTACAATGGTTTAAACCTTGTTGCGCTTCCTGACAATATCAAGGAAAAAGAGATTTACAAACCTTTTCACAGCAACAAAACCATTGGCGTTTTTTCTTATTTTGCCATTTATGATGAGCATGGAAATGTAAAAAATTATCCTCCTAATGATTATGTTATCATTGGTGGAAATGCTTTGAGCGTTGGGCAGTAAATTCATTTCACACTGAATTTAATAGCATAAAACCACATGTAAAAAACATGAAAAAAGGATTCAAAATATTACTCTTCCTCACTTTGTTATACGGATGTAGAGCTGATGAAAAAATAATACTTAAAAATGATATACAATTATTTAAATTCAAGGCTCACTTAGATGAAGATGGAAATATAGGATGTTTAAATGCTTTATATGGATTTGATATCAAGGATACTTGTTTAAGAAATTATTTAACCAAAAATAAAGACATAGGCGAAAGAGAATTAGGCTTTTTTAGTTGTGCTTTGGATAGTTCTGACTATATATGTTACAATAATAAATATAGTAATCTAGATACATTTGAAATTGTATGCAGAAAACCGACCGAAGAAGAATCAGGTCCTGTATGTTTATCAAATTATCCAGGCCCAGCGCCACTTCTGCTGTATATTACTAAAATTAGCAAGGTTGATTGACAATATATTTTGCTGTTCGTGGATGTTAGCGAAGCGCATCCCGAACCCCAGATAAAAAGGATATTTATCCTATAAAATAATCTTACTTTGAATTAATATTTTTATTTTTTTACCTTGCTCGTTATAACGACTATGGCATTTGAATACAGAATTAAAGACCAATTTGGAGTCTATTTTATTACATGCACAGTTCATCAATGGATAGATGTTTTTACTAGACAGGACTATGTAGATATTTTACTTGATAGTTTACGATTTTGTCAAAATGAAAAAGGCTTAAAAATATATGCTTGGGTGATTATGAGCAATCATATACATTTGATAGTAAGTAATGATAATGGAAGATTGAGCGATTGCATAAGAGATTTTAAAAAATATACTTCATCAAAAATTTGCAAAGCGATTGAGGCAAATGAAAAAGAAAGCAGAAAAAAATGGCTCTTATGGCTTTTGAAAAAGGACAATAACATTTGGTTTTGGGAAGAAGGATATCATGGAGAAGAAATTTTTTCAAAGAGTTTTTATGATTCAAAAGTTAATTATATTCACTCTAATCCAGTAAGGGCAAATATTGTTGAGAAAGATGAAGAATATTTAAATAGTAGTGCAGGAGATTTTTGGGGAATTAGGAAAGGGAAAATTGAATTAGAAATTGGATTTTAAATAATTTAAATAGTGGATTTAAATCCACTTTATCTTAAATTCGACATGCGCTACGCTAACATGTCGAATAGCGGAAACAACGCTTTTCGTGGATGTTAGCGTAGCGCATCCCGAACCATAGATAAAAAGGATATTTATCGTATAATTTTCGAATTGAGTTAATATTTTCGATTTTTATCTTGCTATTTATACAGAATATGCATTTGAATAGCGGATTTAAATCCGCCTTATCTGTATAATACGACATGCACTGCGCTAACATGTCGAATAGCAATACCAACCATCAAGCCCCTCCTAATTCACACATTCTCACATTCGCAAATTCTCACATCCTCAAATTCTCACATTCGCAAATTAGCCCCTGAACCCTTGTCAACACATTTTGTCAGTAAAATCAATTGGCATAGGTTTGGCTTAGTCAAATGAGTTTATATATTTGATAAAAATTAAACCACTAAGCAATGATGAACGAAGGAAAAGAATTTCGCAAATATGCCACCAAACACATGGGCATAAGCAGCATAAAAGTAGACGCTTACATGGAAAGCACCATGGAAAACATGACCCGCACGGTGATTGAAGAGCGTCCTATGAATTTTAGAGAGATAGATGTATTCTCTCGTTTGATGGCAGATAGAATCATCTTTCTAGGCACTGCCATTGATGATTATATAGCCAATATCGTGCAAGCACAAATGCTATTCTTAGAAAGCATGGATGCCCGCAGAGATATCCAAATGTACATAAACAGCCCAGGAGGCTCGGTGTATGCTGGCTTGGGTATTTATGACACCATGCAGTGGATACAGCCTAATGTGGCTACTATCTGTACAGGCTTAGCAGCATCTATGGGTGCAGTGCTAATGTGTGCCGGTGAAAAAGGCAAACGTACTGCCCTGCCTCATGCTCGTATTATGATTCACCAACCATTGGGAGGTGCACAGGGACAAGCATCGGATATTGAAATTACAGCTCGTGAAATCCAAAAATTGAAAAAAGAATTATACGATATTATTTCAATCCATAGCGGACAACCTTTTGAAAAAGTTCAAGCTGATAGCGACCGTGACTATTGGATGATAGCCCAAGAAGCTAAAGAATACGGAATGGTGGATGATATTTTGGTGCGCAAAAAAGAAGACATAGCTAAATAGGCTTTGCTTATTACTATATTTGAAGGCTGTTTCAGAAAAGATTTTTTGAAACAGCCTTTGTTATTATTAATGGATAGAAGAATAAAAAATGGCTAAGAAAAAAGAAGATGACCGTTGCTCGTTTTGTGGACGCAACAGAGAAGAAGTAAAATATTTGCTATCAGGCATTGACTCAATGATATGTGAATCGTGCGTTGACCAAGCTTTTAAGATTATTAATGAAGATGAAAAATCGGCAAAAAACAGTAAGGTTGAAGCTATAAAACTGCTGAAACCTGCTGAAATTAAAGCCCATTTGGACGAATATGTGATAGGACAAACTGAGGCAAAACGTGTGCTTTCAGTAGCGGTTTATAACCACTTCAAACGCATCAATGCTAAAAGCAAAAATGCAGATGTAGAATTGGAAAAATCCAACATCTTATTGGTGGGTGAAACAGGTACGGGAAAAACCCTATTGGCCAAAACCTTAGCCAAAATACTAAAAGTGCCTTTTTGCATTGCAGATGCTACCGTTTTAACTGAAGCGGGTTATGTAGGAGAAGATGTAGAAAGCATTTTAAGCCGTTTGTTACAAGCCTCAGATTATAATGTTGAATTGGCTGAAAGAGGCATTGTGTATATTGACGAAATAGACAAAATTAGCCGCAAAAGCGATAACCCAAGCATCACCCGCGATGTGAGTGGCGAAGGGGTTCAACAAGCTTTATTGAAAATTCTAGAAGGCACCACTGCCAATGTTCCTCCTCAAGGTGGGCGCAAGCATCCAGAACAAAAGCTTATTCAAATAAACACTGAGAATATTCTGTTTATCTGCGGAGGTGCCTTTGAAGGTATCGACAAAATTATTTCTCGCAGAATGCAAACGCAGTCCATCGGATTTAAAAACGATGCCACCGTTAGCAGCGATGAAGAAAACATGTTGCAATTTGTTTCTCCTGCCGATTTAAGGCATTTTGGCATGATACCTGAAATTATTGGCCGATTGCCAGTAGTGTGTCACTTGAACCCTCTTGACAAAGAAACTTTGTTTCAAATCCTTACCGAACCTAAAAATGCCTTGATCAAACAATACAATCATTTATTTGATTTGGAAGGAATAAAGCTAAATATTTCAAAAGAAATTATTGACTTAATTGTTGACAAGGCTTTTGAATACAAGCTAGGTGCAAGGGGTTTGCGTAGCATTTGCGAATCCATCATGTTGGATTATATGTTCGACCTACCATCCAATCAAGAGGTGAAAGAAATTAACATTTCGTACGAAGAGGCTAAAGAAAAATTGGAACACATAAAATTCAAGGGCATCAAAGCAGCCTAAGGGTCTCTCAATGATTTGCACAAAAAAAGATGAAGATAAAATCACTGGTTTTTAGCTTTCTAATGTTGGCCATTTTTGTTGGCAAATCACAGGAGATAAAACTCAGTGACTCTTTATTGAATTATACTTTTAAAACGACACAAGACAAAAGTATTAGTCTTTCAAGTTTCAAAGGCAGTGTCGTTCTTGTTGAATTTTGGGCCAGTTGGGATATTCCATCAAGAAAAAACCATGTGGAGCTTTTGAAAATTTACCAAGAATTTTTGGACAAAAAGTTCAAATCAGCCAAAAGGTTCAACATTGTTAGTATTTCGTTGGATGTGAACCCTAAACATCACAAACTTGCGGTGAGTAAAGATGGAATGATTTGGAAAAATATTGTATGTGATTATAAAGGTTGGGAATCGCCATGGGTAGATATTTTTAAAGTAAAAATGCTACCTCAAAACTTTTTATTAGATGCCAATGGAAAAATTATAGCCCATGATTTGTGGTATGAAGAACTTGAAAAACAGTTGAAAGCTCTCCAATAAGTCTGCCTACATGTCACTATTTACCTCATTGGCAACACCTTTGATATTACATGCTAAAAAATATATTTAAAAAAATGAGCGAAGAGAAAACAGTTGATAATACAAACGAAGAACTTATTCCTGAACAAGAATCCCCAGCTGATGAAAGTGCTGCTGCGCCTGAACAAGAAACAGAAGTTACTGCCAAACTTTCGCTTGAGGATGAATTGGCAGAAATGAAAGACAAATACCTTCGCTTGTACAGCGATTTCGAGAATTTTAAACGCAGAACGAGTAAAGAAAGGGTTGAGTTTTTTAAAACTGCAGGACAAGAAATCATCACAGCCATGTTGCCTGTTTTGGATGATTTTGAGCGTGCTACAAAATCAATGGATACAGCAAAAGATGTGTCAGCCGTAAAAGAAGGCGTTACACTTGTACACCATAAACTAAAAAACATTTTAACCCAAAAAGGCCTAAAAGAAATGGAAGCTCAAGGTAAAGATTTTGATGCTGATTTTCATGAGGCTATTACCAATATTCCTGCACCTAGCCCCGAGTTAAAAGGCAAGGTGGTAGATGCGGTTGAAAAAGGTTATTTCCTTGGCGACAAAGTGATTCGCTACGCAAAGGTTGTGGTGGGAGAATAATATTAAATTGAACATTAAATAATTTGAAGATTTGAAAATGCAGTTTTTAAATCTTCAATTCTTGAAATAAAAAGGAATGGCAAAAAGAGATTACTACGAAATACTAGGTGTAAGTAAAAGCGCAAATGAGACTGAAATAAAAAAGGCTTATAGGCAGATGGCTATTAAATACCATCCTGACAAAAACCCTGATAACAAAGAGGCTGAGGAGAAATTTAAAGAAGCAGCTGAAGCTTATGAGATATTAAGTGATGGAGATAAGCGTGCACGTTATGATCGTTTTGGTCACCAAGGCAACAGTGCATCAGGTGGTGGATATGGTGGTGGTGGCATGAATATGGAAGACATATTCAGCCAGTTTGGTGATGTATTTGGTGATGGTGGCGGAGGAGGATTTGAATCATTCTTTGGTGGTCAATCTCGTGGTGGCAGAAGAGGTGTGCGAGGAAGCAATATTCGCTTGAAGGTAAAAATGACCTTACAAGAAATCTCTTCAGGTGCTGAGAAAAAATTGAAATATAACCGCATGGTAATGGCAGAAGGTATTAACTTTAATACCTGCGGTACTTGTAATGGTAACGGAAGTGTTAGACGCGTTACCAATACCTTCTTAGGCCAAATGGCAACTACGAGTGTTTGTCCTACTTGTAATGGAACTGGTAAAACGATGGGCAAACGACCAAGTGGTGTAAACGCTGACGGTTTGGTTTCGCATGAAGAAATCGTATTAGTAAACATACCTGCGGGTGTGGCCGATGGTATGAACCTAAGCATGCAAGGCAAGGGAAACATAGGACCAATGGGCGGACCTGCAGGCGACTTAATCATATTGATTGAGGAGATAGAAGATGCTGTTTTAAAACGAGAAGGCAATAACATGGTGTATGATTTATACCTAAATTTTGCTGATGCTGCATTAGGAACAAGCGTTGAAGTACCAACTGTGGATGGAAAAGTAAAATTGAAAGTGGATGCAGGAACACAAGCGGGTAAAATACTTAGATTAAGAGGCAAAGGATTACCTGATATCAATTCTAATTACCGTGGCGACCAATTGATACACATTAATGTTTGGACCCCTCAGAAGTTAAACTCTGAAGAGAAAGCCATATTAGAAAAACTGCAACAATCAGAAAACTTTAAACCTAATCCAGGCAAAGCAGACAAGAGTTTCTTTGATAGGATGCGGGAGTATTTTAATTAATTGTAGTCATTGAAAAGCAAGTAAAAATGCCTCCTTATTACACCTTAATTTTAGTTGAAAGGACGCAAAATGCATCCATATATACAAGTTATAGAGCATTAAAATACAGACAATGAAAATTAAAGAAAAGTTAGAAGAATACGACCTGTTTGACCAATCGATAACTCGACACGGAATTTTAGAATGCATCCGTGACTATGAAGTTATTGGCTATCTATCAGGTGCCGAATTTGACTTGGAAGTTCAATATATTTTTAAAGGTTGTATTAAGGTTGACTACAAAGTAAAAGTTGCCCCAGATGATTATTCTATGGACAACAGACTACTTAACCTTGATCGACAAGACGAACCTGACTATCCCAAAGGATTTATTTGGGGTACAAAATATGCCGTTGTTTATCCAGGCTGGACACTCAAGCAAGACACAGACGAAATAAAAATGTTAGAAAAAATTTATGGACTAAAATTTTATCAAGTTTACTTTAACACAAACGCATACGACTTGACAATTACATTTCACGACATTGAAACAAAAGAATTAAAACGAATTGACAAAAAGAAAAACGCCATATAACAGCACATTTGCAATACGTTAGCTTCTAAAAACTCCACCTCAATTGCACTTTCATATCACTGCTTTCGTTTCCTTGTATTTGTTCTAGTCCAGTGCCAATGCTATTCACATTATTGTAATTGGTTTTGGCGTATCGTAACCAAATGTCAAAGTGCTTACTTACATTATAGTGCAGTAATATATAATACCTAATACCTGCATTTTGGTACAAAGGCACACTGTATTGATACAAAACATCGCTTTCTACTGCAAATACCCTTGCATTAAAATCTTCAATATCAAACATAGCCAAACGGCAAGTTATATCTAATGGATTAAACATGGGCTTATACTGAAAGTCTTGGTAGATGAAGGTTCCAGACTTTTGACCAATACCTTCTGCATTAAACATACAATGCTCTAACCTGGATTTGAAGTTGAAATGAGTGCCCACTTTATATTGTAAATGCAACCTTAGCAAGTCTCTTGTTTGAGGAACAATCACATCCAACTTGGATACATTTCCGCTTTGGTTCTTTTCTTTTTCTTCATGCTTATATCTAAGGTAGGATTGAAATATCTTGTTAGGGTTGTATTGCAATTCACTTAGAAAATCTATGCCTTTTGAGGGCGCATCAACCAAATATCGCAGCCACGGTGAACGATACACATCCAAATAGGCGCTAAGTTGAATGCTTTTGGAATGCCTATAAACCATGGCAGTGTAAATTGCTTCTTCATTACTACCATTATTATTTTCGGCAAAGGGATTGTTAAAAGTAGTTTGATAATCTTTTGAAAAATTTCTATACATCATACAAAAATCAAGCTTTGCATCCAATGGCATTTGCATAGTGTTTATGGTTGCCCAGCCTCCATTTGAACTCAGAGAACTTTCGCCAAAAAGATGCACTGAACCCAATTGTGTAGAATAATCAAGGCCTATATTAGTTAATTGCGCGCCACTAAAATAATACTTTTGATAAGGTGCAGTTCCAGGAGTAAAAGACTTGTCATATGTAGCATTAACAGCAGTGAAGCCTAATTGAAATTTCTCTAATGCCAGTTGCACATTAGCACCCAAAATAGTTTGCATCACATTTTGCTTATTAAGAATTTCGTTCGGAGTTCGATGATAACCCGTGAGCACAATGCTTGAAAAACCATCTCCGTTTGATACTTGGTTAGAATCTGCATTTCTGTAGCTAGTATTGATATATTTATGTGAGACAAAACCTGTAATCAAAAACTTTTTATTCACTTGGTATGAAAGGGCTGCGCCTCGCATAAACTCATTTTCGTTTAATGAACGATAAGGCCTTATGCTCTCATAATACCTTCTCAGATTCATAACATAAGCCGATTTTCTTGCCGCCAATCCTGAGCCAAAAGTTAGGCCTTGTCCAAAATTAACTTGATAATCACCCAAAGCCAGTGCCTTTATTTTACCCGTATTCTTTAACACAAAATGAAAAGAGTTGAAATCAAATCCATAGGCTTGGGCACCTTGAAAAAACTGCTCGCCCATATCCTTTTCACCAGTATATCCCATGCTTAATCTGTTACCATAATTGAACCGATAACGCGACACATATCGATAAGGAGAACCCAAATAATACTGCTTGTTGGCAGCCTTTAACTCTTCAGTATGATAGCCTTCTTTTTTCTGAAAATCATTTTCGTGCAATAAAATTAATTCACTTCTTCCTTTGCGTAGCATTTGCATAAAAGGGGTTTGATCCTGCATCCAATCTACCTTTACAGCTACAAAATATTTTAGGTAATACAAAGTTTGCTCATCAATTTCAGGAATCACTTGCAGCTCAAAAACACTCATAAAATCACCAAATTTCATTCTATGCTGGATGATAGCATCCGCTAGTCGAGGGCTAAGAAACACAAGGCTCATCAACTCCTTTTGAGAGCATTTATTCAAATCTAATTTATTGTTGTAGTAGTATTCCAACTGCTCTTGTAAATCGGTATAATCAATACTGGCTTCATTGTTTTCAATCCACCTTTCGAGCAATTCTTGCACAACAGTAATTCTGCTTGAGTACTGTTTGTATTGAGCATAAGAATTTGCCATCAATAAACATAACACAAGGAATAATATGAGGCACTTCTTTCTCAATCAACAAAGACACAAATTAAACTTATATGTGGTGTAACACCCAATATTTGATGATAGGAAGCAGCCATATCCACCTTCAGCTTTGACCACTTGACACCTGTTCCAAATGTGAGCAAAAAAGGATTGCTTGAAGCACCTGCTCTAAGGGTAAAAGCAGGGTGAATTTTATAGGCAAATCCTGATCTATATATTTCAGGTAAACCTAAAGACTTTTCAAACTCCGCATTCAACATGAGCTTTTCTGAAACATGATAGGATGTTCCAATACGGGCATAAGTAGGAACTTTCACATTATTATTTTCAGACAATTTACTTTGAGTTGGATTAAAAATACTTAAGCCAAAATTAAGATTTTTAGTAGGCTTGTATTGCAATCCAACATCACCCATAAATGTATAAGCTTGGCTATTTTCACTAATATTCACGCCAAACAAAGCCATGCTAATACCCAATGAAAACTGGCTATTCAACTTTCGGGCAACGGCCACATTGAATTTTTGTTGGTTGTATAAATTGTATCCAAAATGATTTACACCAAAGCCCAAATGAAATCTTTTAAAAGGAACTAGAATATTGGCATTGGATAGGCTAAGGTTACTTAATCGATACCTCATTTCATTATAAATTGAAACTTCCACTTTATCAGTCCAAACCATGCCTGCCACATTGTTTTGTATAGCAAACGAACCTGAATTAGCTATAGCAGCGCAACCCATTGCTGCCGCCTCCGCACCCAACGGGTTAAAAACTTGCTGGGCGAAAGCAAATCTTGTCATTAAAAGCAAGTAAATAAATAGGTGCTTCATGAATGCAATATCTTTAATTTGGATTAAAATCAAAAATCATAAGTTTGTAGGTATAAAAAAACTGAAAATGAAAATAGGCATATTAGGAACTGGAATGGTTGGAAAAACCATCGGATCAAAATTAATCGAACTCGGTCATCAAGTGATGATGGGTTCACGCACATCAAATAATGAAAAGGCATTGGCTTGGGTCATAGAATCTGGGGCCCTGGCATCTCAAGGCACTTTTGCAGATGCAGCCTCATTTGGAGAAATGGTATTTAATTGCAGCAAAGGAGAATTTACGCTAGAAGTAATAAAATTAGCTGGTGACAAAAACCTTTCAGGCAAAATATTGATTGATGTATCAAACCCGTTGGATTTTAGCAAAGGCATGCCTCCTACCCTATCCATTATAAATGATAATTCTTTGGCTGAGGAAATTCAAAAAGCATTACCTGAAACCAAAGTAGTAAAAACACTTAACACCATGAATTGCAATTTGATGGTGAACCCGCTATTGCTTAAAGCAGGTGATCATACTGTTTTTATGAATGGAAACGACAATGAAGCAAAAACTGAAGTCAGTAAACTACTTCAAAGTTTTGGTTGGCATAGCGATAACATCATTGATATGGGCGATATAACAACTGCTCGTGGTACAGAACAATTACTGCCCATTTGGATTAGGTTATATGGCAAATTTGGCTCACCCATGTTTCAGTTTAAGATTGTGAAATAAGTACCCTATAAAACTAAAAAAGCCGCTACGTCTCTGACGTAGCGGCTTTTCTTTTATAATTCCATGTGTTATCTGATGATAAGTTTAGAAGCATTTCTGTTTCCTTCTGTATCTAAGTACCAAGTTTGGTTGGTTGCTCCATTTGAGGAAGCCCATGGTATAAACTTTAAGTATGCCTCGCTAATATCAGTTTTCTCTTGTGGGTAAGGAATTGAACTTGACACATTAATAGCCCATGGTAAATTATTCGCTGTTTTGTAATAGGTGCCTGTTGCAGGGTTACTTTTATCTTGCTCTGTGCCAAAGAAACTAGCATCTACTTTTGCCGAAGGAACTCTATCAGACAAGTGAACTTCTTTACCTCTTACTTGATTCAAAATGATATAAGGGTTGAACAAATTTGTTCCGAAACTGCTATAGTTAACTGCTCCACCAGTCGGAACTACACCATTATCAATAAATTTCACGACAATGGTAGTGGTATCTTTACCTGAATCAGGTGATCCTTGATATGCGTTAATGAAGCTAAAACCACCTTGTGTAGGTAATAATTTATAAGCATCAGAAAACACTACGATGTTGGCATTATCACCTTGACCGGCTTCTGTGCCATTGCCATTTAAATTCAACCATGAAGCGCCTGTGGCTTTAGAACCTGTAACGCTAGATATTTTATTAGGATTAATACTGTCTAATTGAAAGGCAAATCCATTATGCAATGAACCTCCAACTGCTCTTGTAACAAAACTATATCTAACTTCTACTACTTGGTTTGAAGCGTTGGTAATGGTATTGTATTGGTAGTTTAATACCAAATCATTGAAGTCATAATCACCTTTACCTGGCCATAAATCTTCAAACATTAAAGTGGCATAAGAAGCTGCAGGGTAACGGTTGTTAAATGCTTTGTTTACATCAGTTGGGTATTCGTCATCTGCATCAGCCACGCCATCTGCATCTGCATCTGGTTGTAGGGTGGTAGCAGAAGTGGAATATTTTGTTGAAGTTGAATAGAGTATAGTAGCACCAGAATAATTGTATTCATAAATACTAAAGTAGTATAAGTTACCTGCTGTTAAGTTTGTAATTGTTGCCGATTGTCCATCACTGTTATATACTACAAAACCATCTAAAGCATCACCTGAACCATAAGCTGCATTGGCAGTATAGCTGGTATTGTTGGTTGGATTGGTAGAAGATGCTGAACCACTTTTAGCAACAATGATACGTTTAGCACCATTTCCTTTGGTGAAGGTAAATGTAATGGCGGTTTGTGAAATTGAAGTAAAAACTGCTGCTGATGAACCGGTTGTTGGGGTTGATACTTCAACACCAGTACAAACTCCCGATTGTGGTTGAAATCCAATAGTTGAAGTTTCATTATCTGTACCACTTACTAAGAATGAAACGAATGTTACATTACCCGTAATTCTAGATGCTACTGTAGCATAGCTAGTTGAACCATACCAGTTACAGGTTGCCGAGATTCCTGCACCTCCAGAAGCTGTAATAAAAGCATATCCTCCCGTAGTTGGTACAATCGAATTATTATTAACTGTAAGTGCAGTTGTACTTGGAATAGCAGCCAAGGCAGGACTTGTATAATTGTAGCAAGAAAATCCATTTTTAAATCCTTTGATATCATTGTTAGCAAAGTTGATAGTTCCGGTCAGTGCCGTATTTACAGGTGATGTTTCACCAACTGGGAAATTGCTAATCAACATGACACCTGTCATATCAAGGTAGTTGGCACTTACATTTAATCCAGCAACGCTACCTCCATCGATTACATTACTTGTAAGATTCAATCTTCCAACATCTCCAAGTAATAAAACACCATAGGCCGCAGAAGCTGAGCTAGGAAAAACACCATATGGTGAAGAACCCAAGGTACCACTTAAGGTAATGGTGTTTCTTGCAACAGTATTAGCTGTTCCATCTCCACTGCTTGTATTTTGAATGGCAATAGCAGGGTAGTTAATATCTAATTTACCAACATTCATTGTTATGATATTGTCAGTAATTGTTAATTTAGAGTTTGGATAAGTTGTTACAGTTGACCAAACAGCAATTCCCTCTTGGCAACCACTTATAGTATTACTTGTTACTGAAACAACTTGGTTATTGGAATAAGTTGCTTGAATAGAAATACCAGCCACTTTACAATTAGATATATAATTTCCTGTTAAGGTTGAATTTTGGTATCCATCGCTTTTAATCCCATTGTATTTTCCACCATCTATATAGTTTCCACTAATGGTGTGGTTTCCACTTCTCCACATATCTATAGATGTAACAAGTGTGCTAGCTGATGAAACGGTATTGTTTTCAATTCTATTATTCAAAATTTGAAATCCATCATAAGCTTGTCCGCTGCTTGCCGTAAACCATATTGGATGTGTATTTGTTAAACCTGTAATCCAATTATTTTTAATGGTAATGTTATTATAAGTTGATGCTGGATTTGTATTACCAATAGCAAAACCTGATGAAGTAATATTCATTATTTTAAAACCACTTACCTCAACACCACTAGTGGCAATTGTTATTGCAGCTCCTGAAATAATTGACTCCGCGGCTCTTGAACCATTTTGTGCCCATGAACCAGAGTTAGGATTCACGTTGTAATTATTACCGTAAAGATTTACAGCTTTATTTAAATTAATAGCATCATTAAATGTTCCTGATGAAGTATAAATAGCATCACCTGTTGTTGCATATAAAATATTGTTGGCGAAGGTGGTAGTGCTGGTTCTGAACAATTTCCCTGTTTGAAAAGTAACCAAACCGTTTTTACTTGAAGAACCTTTATGTATGATTGTATTTTCAAGATCAAAACATTGGCTCAAAGTCATGCTTGCAGCTGCAGTAGATCCAAAAGTATTGTTTGTCAAATCCAATCTAAATGAGCTGGTAACGTTTGACAGGTTGATGGTAGATAAACCTGATGTAACAGCAAAAGTATTGCCGCTTAAAGTATATGAACCACTGGTAGCAGCCGAACCGCCAAAAGCGATATGAGTTCCATTGCTGCTGAATGTATTATTGCTAATAGTTACACCGCTGCTTTGGTTATCAGAATTGATAGCTGTTCTGCAATTTTGCAAAGTATTATTAGTAATGGTAATATTTGTTCCACCATTGCTATAAATTCCCGAATTCCAAGTTTTATGACCACTAAATAAGGAGCCAGCTAAACTTCCTGTAAATAGATTCCTTTGAATAGTAATGGCAGCTGTAGAACTCATTGTGGTTTGAACACCGTAGGCATTCACACCAGTAGTTGCTCCTACTCTTTCTATTTTACAATTTTGAATGGTGGTAGGTGTATTACCTACAGCGATTGTAGCACCTGTTGCAGTGGTGGTTTGATAAACATGAAAACCATCAATTACTACAGCAGCAGTTCCAGAAATGGTAACTACCACATCTTTAATAATGGATTCTGAAGTACGCGTTCCACTACCCAAGGTTCCCAGATTCGTGCCTTGTAAGGTCAAATTCTTATTTACTGTAAAAGCTGTTGAATAAGTCCCTGCATCTACCTTAATTGTTGCGCCTGCAGAGGCCATAGTTATTGCCTTAGATATACTTGCATAAGGTCTTGCTGTTGTACCTGCACCAGATGCATCATTACCAATTGCTGTGGTATAAATATCATTAGTGGTGCTATTGTCATTCACATAAATGGTTTGAGCACTTAATTGAATAGTTCCAAATACAAGCAAAAAAGCAAAAGCAACAATTGCTCTTGTTTTTTTGGTATTCATTTGAGTTATAATTTTGTTGATTTTCATATTTTTAAGTTTATTTTTACAAATATCGTGTGTGATTAATTTAAAATCATTTCAACTTTTCCAAGTTTGGTGTCGAATGTCCTATTTTCACCATCAAATTGAACTGAAACTTTCTCATATTGAGCTGGCAGGGTCAATTGGATTGAATAATCCTCATTTGCTTTTTGCAATTTCTTGAACAAAATGCCCCCGTCTGGTGTAACTACTTTCAATACAGCTACCCTTACATCATTGCGAACACCTTTAAAGTTCACGCTGAGCGAATTACTTGTATTCCATTTAAAATTTTTAGAAGCTTTTACCTCAGAAGTTGTTTTTGCTGTCACTGCGTTAGCTGCTACTGCTGGTGCAGGCGATACTTCCTTCACACAGCTTGTTAAGCTTGAAAAAAATAATAAGGCAAAAGCGATTTTCAAAATTTGGTTTTTCATATCTGTTTTGGTTTTTCTTTCATATTACAAATCAGAAACCAAAAACAACATATACCTGATTTACAAATAATTAAATAAAATAAAGACCATCAAAGAACATGTAATTTATCCCAAATTGAAACACAATTCCAAAATAAGAGTCACTTGAATGGCTAATTATACCTCATGCAAGCATCATATATGGCAAATACTTTCAAACGATTGCAATAGTGTATCTCCTTCATTAGGTTCGTAGGCCAAAAATAGCTAAAATGATTGAATTTACTGACGCATCAATAGAAACTTTCACCCTACACCGCATTAGCATTGACAATGCAAAGAACATTATTAATGAAAAAGCGATTGCTCCCAATTCAGATGAGGAGAATGATATTTTGAAGAAAATATTCTTGAGACCTTTTATATCTAGTTCTACTACCTATGAGTTTAAACATGATGTAGATATCGAGTTAAACGCGCTATTGAAGATATCTAATGATATTCAAAACGGAGATAATTTTGCCCTAAAGTCTATCAATATTCACCAGCATTTAAAATCAGTTTCGAAGCACCCCAATATTAAAGATGGAGATTTGTTTGTTGTTAAATTTAAACACCTTCAACTAAATAGAAATTTCTATGACGGACTGGGTATTTACAAAATAGAAAACAAAGAAAGCTTTATTGAAACTTCCGAAAATGGTTCAAATGAAATTGGAATTAGCTTTAAGAAAGGCATTGGTACTAAAAGGCTTGACAAAGCTTGTCTTATATTATTTACAGAAAAAACCTACACTGTTTTTGTGATTGATAATAATAGTTCAGAAACCGATTATTGGCAAAATGAATTTTTGAAAGTGGGTTATAGAAACGACCATATTAATAATACAAACCAATTTCTATCATTAACCAAATCATACCTAACTGAACAATTGCCCAATGAATTTGAAGTGAGTAAGGCTGATCAAATAGACTTACTAAATCGTTCCGTTGACTATTTTAAAAACCATGAGAGTTTTGACAAAGCCGAATTTGAAAATGAAGTGTTTCAGGACAACACTTTGATTGAATCATTTCGAAGTTTCGATTCAAGTTATCGCCAAGAAAATGCTATTGACATTGCTGATGACTTTGAAATATCTCAGCAAGCTGTAAAAAAACAGGCCAAGGTTTTTAAAAGTGTTTTAAAATTGGATAAAAACTTCCATATATATATTCATGGAGACAGACAATTGATTGAACAAGGCGTTGAAAAGGATGGAAGAAAGTATTATAAAATCTATTTTGATAAAGAAAGTTAAATATTCAATACACTATATCTTGAGTTTTAAGATTATTAATTTTCAATGCAAAACTCAAATAAGAGAGTTAAATTCCCAATAAAACGAGGATATTACACTATCTTAACTTTTGAAAACCAAATAATTACCTTATAATTTTAAGTACATATTAATATTTTCTCAGTTTCCCTTATTTTTGCGGACTTTTTAAAAACATAAAGAATAAAAATTAACGTATGGAGAATGTAATTTATTTAGTTCCCGCCCTTGGGATAGTTGGCCTTATTGTAATGGCCATTAAGAGTGCTTGGGTTAGCAAGCAAGATGCAGGAGACAAAAATATGCAAGAGCTTGCAGGCTATATAGCCGATGGCGCTATGGCATTTTTAAAAGCAGAGTGGAAAGTGTTGAGCATTTTTGTGGCATTTGCTGCAGCCTTATTAGCATATTCAGGAACTATACACGAAATTAACGGCAAACCAATTCACTCAAGTTGGATTATATCGATTGCCTTTATTATTGGGGCTGTATTCTCGGCAACTGCTGGTTATATTGGAATGAAGGTAGCAACAAAAGCTAATGTTCGCACCACACAAGCCGCACGCACAAGTTTAAAACAAGCATTAAAAGTTTCGTTTACTGGTGGAACGGTAATGGGCTTGGGTGTTGCTGGTTTAGCTATCTTAGGTTTAGGAGGATTATTCATAGCGTTCTTAGCAATATTTAATGATGGTGTTAATACAGAGTACGTAAAAACAGCTATCGAAGTATTAACAGGTTTCTCATTAGGAGCTGAATCAATTGCTTTATTTGCCCGTGTAGGTGGCGGTATTTATACCAAAGCTGCTGATGTTGGAGCAGATTTAGTGGGTAAAGTTGAAGCAGGTATTCCTGAAGATGACGTTCGTAATCCTGCAACCATTGCAGATAACGTAGGTGATAACGTGGGTGATGTGGCTGGTATGGGTGCTGATTTATTCGGTTCTTATGTGGCTACTATTTTAGCTACTATGGTATTAGGCCAAGAAATTACTGTTAACGACAATTTTGGAGGTATGTCTCCAATCCTATTACCAATGGTTATTTGTGGTTTAGGTATATTATTCTCAATCGTTGGAACTTGGTTTGTTACTATCAAAGATGATAAATCAAATGTTCAAAACGCATTAAACATGGGTAATTGGGCTTCAATGGCTTTAACTGTTGCAGCTTCATACTTTATAGTAATGTGGATGTTACCTGAAACTTTAAATTTACGTGGATACGAATTTTCAAACATCAATGTATTCTTAGCTATTTTAGTAGGAACAGTTGTTGGTGCTATTATGAGTATTGTAACTGAATACTATACTGCAATGGGTAAAGGCCCAGTTCTTTCAATTATTCAACAATCTTCAACAGGTCATGCTACTAACATCATTGGTGGATTATCTGTAGGTATGAAATCTACTGTTATTCCAATTTTAACTTTAGCTGCTGGTATTATGTTATCTTACCATTTTGCTGGATTATATGGTGTAGCTATTGCTGCTGCAGGTATGATGGCAACCACTGCTATGCAATTAGCTATCGATGCGTTTGGACCAATTGCTGATAACGCAGGTGGTATTGCTGAAATGAGTCAATTACCTCCTGAAGTGCGTGAACGTACTGATAACTTAGATGCTGTTGGTAATACTACCGCTGCTACAGGAAAAGGATTTGCTATTGCTTCTGCTGCATTAACTTCATTGGCGTTGTTTGCTGCTTTCGTAGGTATTGCTGGTATTGATGCCATTGATATTTACAAGGCTCCCGTTTTAGCTGGTTTATTTGTGGGTGGTATGATTCCATTTATTTTCTCAGCATTATGTATTCAAGCAGTAGGAAAAGCTGCTATGGATATGGTTCAAGAAGTTAGACGTCAGTTCCGCGAAATTCCAGGCATTATGGAATACAAAGCAAAACCTGAATACGAAAAATGTGTGGCTATTTCTACCAAAGCTTCTATCCGTGAGATGATGATGCCAGGTGCAATCGCATTAATCACTCCAGTGATTGTTGGTTTCATTTTTGGACCAGAAGTATTGGGTGGTTTATTAGCTGGTGTTACTGTTTCTGGCGTTTTGATGGGTATTTTCCAATCAAATGCTGGTGGTGCATGGGATAACGCTAAAAAATCATTCGAAAAAGGTGTTGAAATCAATGGAGAGATGTATTACAAAAAATCTGAGCCACATAAAGCTTCTGTAACAGGTGATACTGTAGGTGATCCTTTCAAAGATACTTCAGGACCTTCTATGAATATCTTAATCAAATTAATGTC
>JBBALJ010000035.1:28102-31776 GCA_040403075.1 Bacteroidia bacterium | reverse complement strand
AATTGCCACTAATTAAAAACATTTTCTTTATTTTCGTTAAATATTTAAAACGAATATAATGAAGATAGTATTTTCAACTTTTATTATTATTGTTTTCTTTTCAATCAACTTGTTGGCACAATTGAATTTGGAGTACAGTAAGTTTGTTGGAAACGGGACTTTTAATAGTGTATTTGTAAATCAAAAAAACAAAACTGTTAATGCCCTTGTATGCGGTATATATAAAGGAAATGAAATTTATAGTAAATTATATTCTTATAACATAGAGAATAAAAAAAGTGTTGATGATTCTATTCCACTTGAAAATTGCAATGGAAATATCTACAGCAACGACAGTGGCTTTTATTATTTTGTATCAAAAAAAGTAAATAATAATAATTATTACGATTTATATTACCACAAAATTGGAGATAAAAATTATTTTATTGAAACATTTTCTTACTACAATTATTCTCCATTTATTGATAATAATAATTTATATTTTGTAGGAAAAATAAATGATAAACAGGCTGTTATTAAATGTACAAATAATAAATATCAAAAAGTTTTTGAGTATACAGATACCATAAATTCTTTAGCTATTCATAAGGATAATGTGGTATTTACCTCTTGTAAAATTGATCGGATATTTATCAAAACATTTTATCAAAATACTATTCAGTCTTTGGGTAGTTTCAATCGTGACACTTTTTATTTGAATCTAGTAAATCAATTTGATTTAAATGGTTTAATGTATTTTAATGTTACAAAAAATAATACAACTCAATTATGGCAAACTGATTTGTCGGTTGCTGGTACTAAACCATTATTAAATGATATTTATATAACTAAAATTTATAAAGACGATTCAACATACTTTCAAAATCGACAATATAATATAATAAAAGGATCTTTGTACCCGCCATATAAACAAACAAAAATTCAGTTTAAAAGTAGTTTTTATGCACAAAGTCAATCAATTATTAAAGATGTCTTCAGTAAACAAATTCTACTGGTAAATACTCCATCAACTGGATATGAAATTGCAAAAATTGTGAACGATAGTATTACAGTTTTTGATATTAACAAGGGGAATTTTAATGGTTTGTATGATTATAATAATTACTATTACCACAATTCAATTTTTGTTAGTAGTGATACCATTATTTATATTGGAACAAATGGAGGAGATTCATCCTATTATTTTTACATGTATTGCAACGCATTCAGTGAACCAAAAAGTATTGCCAAATGTTACCCAAATTTAGAATACAGTTTAAGAGCTATATATAAAAGTGAAAATAAATTTTATTGTGTGTCTAACGACAATGATTCACTTAAAATTTACAACATATTATTTGATACAATTTTTCAAAAGCAACCTGATAGATTTATAAGTAGAACAGATGAATGGCACAGGCAAATAGGGGGTGGCGATAGTCAAGGGGGTTATTCTAAAACTTATTTAAGCGGGCTTAACATAGATAGCCAAGGGAGCATATTTATAAGTAGTTCCACCAATTTGGATGTCGGTTATGGAAGTTTAACGCAGTATGATACAACGGTTTCTTATGTCGTAAAAGCAAGTAATTTCATTTCGAAGTTTGATAAACATGGCTCTATTCAATGGTTGAAGTACTTTGGCTCGCCCTATTTATCAACTACTTTTAACAGAACAAGTCAATGTGCTGATAGTGAAGGTAATATTATTATCACAGGTACATTTAACAATAAATTCATTTTTTCATATGATAGTTTGGTAGTGGGTAGTAATGCTCATTATATTATTAAATTTTCAGGCAAAGATGGTTCTGTTATTTGGGCAAGAGCAATTCCTATTAATAATTATGTTTCAGAAACGGTAAAAGTTGTTTGCGACAATAAAAATAATTTTTTTTTAGCGTTAATGTACTATGATTTTAATGTTCAAATAGGAAACTCAATATTGACTTCCAACAAAAGCCCAACAAATGCTATGGTTAAAATAGACAAAGATGGCGAAATTATTTGGGCTAAAAATATGACAACACCTTGGATGGATACTTATGGCGAAACAAAGAGTATATTTTATTATGAAAAATTAGATTTGCTATACTCTGTTCAAAGTCAGGGATATTATAACACATGGAGTAGTTGTAAATACACAAAATGGAATGCATTTTTACAATGTATGAATACTAGTGGTGAAATTTTATGGACCAAAAACATTGAAGGAGATGATTTATTCGGAGCCACATCTTTAGGAATATCTCAAAGAAATGAGTTGTTTTTATCAGGATATTTTAGAGGTAATTTATCCTTTGATAAAATTTCAATAAATTCTTTACCAAATAAATATGGTTGCAATAATAATCAAGTATTTTTCGCTGCAATTAACCCTTTAACAGGGGTGTTTATTAAATGCAAAACCTACCCAAATTTTGAATATTACCCATTCAACGCATATAGCAATAGTGAAAAAACATTTGTTGTTGGAGGTAAACTTAACAAAGGCAGTTATGAAAACTGGGGGTTACTTGCTTTAAATGAAAACTTAGAAATAATAAGTGAAAAGAATTATTCTAAGCGAGCAGATGTGTTTGATTTTGATTTTAATCCTTTTATTGAATATAAAGAAGGTTATGTTGTAACTGCCGATTTGGTATCAGGCAAACTAAAAGAATTTAATAATTGTGGTCAATACAATAATGTTTCGATTATTAAATTTAAGGATAATAGCAGCGCTTGGTCTAGTACTAGCTATCTGAATCAAATTAATTTGGATTTTGAACAAGCAAAAATTAAAATTTTTCCAAATCCTGCAAATGATAAAGTTTACTTAAGTTATGCAGAACTAGGAAATTATTCACATGTTGCCATAACAGATTTAAGTGGCAAATTGATTTTAGAGCAGAACTTGTCAAATACAGTCCTGTTTGACGAAATAAATATTTCGGATTTAACAAAAGGGTTATACATTATTACATTTACCGGTATTAGATCTCATCAAGCTAAGTTGCTCAAACTGTAAGAATACAATCATAATAAATTAATGATAAAAAATCTCCTCTTTGATTATCAAGGATTGAAAAAATTTTCATTAAATATTGACTAATAGAGAAATATAAAAAGAGAAAGAATAACTTATTCAAATCAGGAACATAAATTATTTTAAAAAATTATTTGTTAATGGTCTCCCCAACAAACTTTAGTCAGTTGTCCTTGTTTTATATTCATTAAAAAATATATTCGCATTAAAATATCCAAGCTATGAATTTCCAACTTACCGAAGAACAATTAAATGTGCAGCAAGCTGCTAGAGATTTTGCTCAAACTGAATTATTACCTGGTGTAATAGAGCGCGATGAGCACCAAAAATTCCCAATGGAACAAGTGAAAAAATTAGGTGAATTAGGGTTCTTAGGTATGATGGTTGACCCAAAATATGGCGGAAGCGGCATGGATTCGGTTAGTTACGTGTTGGCCATGGAAGAATTATCAAAAGTAGATGCTTCTACTTCGGTAGTTGTTTCGGTTAACAATAGTTTGGTTTGCTGGGGTTTAGAAACCTTTGCCAACGAAGAGCAAAAACAAAAATATTTGGTTCCAATGGCTTCGGGTCAATGCTGGGGTGCTTTCTTATTGTCGGAGCCAGAGGCAGGTAGTGATGCTACAAGCCAAAGAACAACGGCTGAAGACAAAGGAGATTATTACCT
>JBBALJ010000035.1:0-28002 GCA_040403075.1 Bacteroidia bacterium | reverse complement strand
TATATTGTGGGTTACTTGTCTCTCGCTCACATGCCTAATCTTTGCTTGTAAGAAAGATAACCTTGATTTCAATAAATTTAATGGCTATTCTGCTAATCCTGAATTTGGTATACCCTTGGTAAATGCTACACTTGGCATCAATGATTTGACTAAAAACAATCCTGAAAATATCAAAACAGATAATGATGGCTTAATCAGATTCTCGATAAGGAAAGATAGTTTAATTAGTTACAACTTAGGCGATTTGTTTAAGTTGGACCAACAATCTGGTACCACTATTCACAAGTCAATAGGTGAAATTTCAATTGATGATGTAACAACTCGTAAACAGTTAACCTTAGGTGAATTGTCACAAGGCTTTAGTCCAGCTGTTAAGGCAAACTTCAGTTTGATTGAAAATACCACAAATGTGTTTCCTGCGGTAAATGAAAATATTAGCAATATTACCTCATTTGGTTCTATTAGCGAGTTTAGCTCTATCAAATTTTCTAAAGGTTGGTTAGTGTTAAGCATTACCAATAAACTTCCGGTAAACATCAACCAAATTAGATTGAATTTATACAATCAAACACCTACTCAAACTTTATTAGGTACATTTAACTTTTTGAATATCCTTAAAGGTGGTGTAAAATCGGATTCAATTCAAATAAATAATAAGCAAATAAGTAGCGATATGGGATATACCATGCCGATTTATAGCTCTGCTTCAAGTGTTACTCCTGTTTTTATCAATTCAAATGATTCGATTGTTATTGCCATGTTTGGTCGCCAACTGAAAGCCGTTTCTGGATCGGCCATTTTTCCTTCTCAGGATATCACCACACAAAGTACATATTTGGATTTGACTACCAATGACCCAACACAGCAAATAAGGAAATTAAATATTACTAAAGGAAGCCTCAGGTTTTTAGCTAAATCTACTGTTAATACCAATATTCAACTTTTAATTTCATTTCCTAATGCTACAAAGAATGGTATTACATATCCAGCACAAACCATTTCCATTCCTACAACTGGGCCCAATAATTCCATTCTTGATTCTATAGATATTAGCGGGGTGCATTTTGATCTGACCAAAAACCCTTTAAAACCATACAATAACCTACCTATAGCTTATACTATTAAATTATTACCTTCAAATAATATTGAAAACTTTGACTCTTCAAACTTTGTGGATTTACAAGTATTAACCTCTGGTATTACGGTTGATTATGCTGAAGGTTACTTTGGAACTATTAATGTGGCAGGCGATAGCATCAAGCCAATTGATATTGCTTTCTTTGATAAAATTTCGGAAGGCTTGAAATTAGATGATCCTAAATTGACTCTAGATATTTATTCATCTATAGGTGTGCCTATCAAGTTTAATTATGATTTTACAGCTAGCAATAGCAATTCTAAAAAGTCACAACCACTTCAGATACCTGCATTTGAATTGGCTTATCCATTGGTGTCGGATATTGGTGGAGCAAATGAAATAAAGAAAACCACCCAAATTATTGATAAAACAAACTCTAAAATAGTTGATTTTGTTGCCTTGGCACCAAACAAAATTACCATTGCAGGCGAAGTGTTAACCAATGTTGGACATACTCCTAGTGAAACGCAATTTATTAGTTCTAAATCGGCTATGAGTGTAAATATGTCAATGGATTTGCCTGCTGGATTTTATGCAAATAATTTAACCTTGGTTGATACTTTTGAATTTGGTTTAGATATGTTCAACAATTTCAAACAGGCTTCCATAATTGCCAGAGTTGATAATGGATTTCCATTTGGAACCAAAATCAATATGGTGTTTTTAGATACTGCCAATAAGGCCGTAGATTCAGTGGCTGTAAATGACTTATTGATGAGTTCTGTTACAGATGCAAATGGTAGAACCATACAAAGAGGAATTTCTAAATTTGAATTGCCATTTAATGAAGCCCGCATTGCCACACTTAATACAACCAAAGTGAAGAAAATAAAATTGGTTACTACTTTGGCTACAGAAAACCAAGGAAGTAAAGTAGTGAGGATATACAGTGATTATGATTTGAAGATAAGTTTAGGAATTATTGGAAGGGTTAGTACAAAATAATTCATTTGTACCATTTTTTAAATTATAAACCATGAAGAAACTTTATATACTATTTATACTACTTGGCTCATTTATTCTAGCTAAAGCCCAAACCAATCTTAACCTTTACAATTTTAGAAATGTAGGTCAAAGTAATTTAATTAACCCTGGCATTCGTCCTCAAGCCAATGTTACCGTTGGTATTCCTGGAATATATTTCAGTGCCCAATCGCCCAACATGACCTTGAATGATATATTTAATAGCGGTGAAAATCCGGATTCTACCATCAAACGCATTGTTCGAGATGATAATTTGTCGTTTAACAATACAGGTATTTCCTTTGTATTTGACCCTTTATTTGTTGGATTCGCCATTAAGAAAAATTACTTCAGTTTTGGTGCGCAATTTAGTTTTGATTTTTATGGAAGTCCGCCAAAAGATTTATTAGGGTTAACTCAAGGTTCTACCTTTTTCCAAAACTCTTTAAACCGTCAAATTAGTTTGGGTAATTTAGATTTTAACACCACAGCTTGGAATGCTTATCATATAGGTTATACAAGAGAAATAAACAAAAAACTAAGTCTTGGTATCCGATTAAAATACCTTCAAGGTTTGTTTAATGCAAATGTTGAAGAAAGTACTTTGCAGTTTTCAACCAATTCGGATTCCTTGTACGTAAAAGCAAGTTTTAAAGCAAATACTGCTGGGGCAGAGGATATAAGAAAAGCAAGTAATATCAATGATTTGGTTTATGGAGCAAGCAACAATGGCCAAAAAGCCCCTACTGGTTACAATGCTAGCAGTGGAGATATCATGAGTTATATTTTCAACCGTGGTATTGTCTCTGGATCAGGATGGGGAATCGACTTGGGTGCAAATTATAAATTTAATCAGCATACTTCAGTATCGGCTAGTTTGATTGATTTGGGCTATATCAATTGGAATAAAAATAATAACTCTTTTAATATGCCAACTACTATCTTTAATTATAAAGGGCAGGATATAAATAGCATTGATTCATTAAATAATAAAGATTTTATAAATAATAGACTTACTGTTTTGACAGACTCTTTAAAACAAAAAGTTTTTGTGCCTAAAGAGTCGAATGAAGCTTATACAACTTATCTTAACGCCAAGCTATATTTAGGTGCGCAATATGCCTTTAATTATAACAATACCTTTGATTTTGTATTGTTCAACAATTTTGGTTCTAAGCAATTTAACCCTGCCTTGAGTTTGGCTTTCACCAAGAAAATCTGGTCGATAATGGATATTAGAGTAAGTGGAACATACTATAACAAAACCTTTAACAATGCTGGACTTGGATTCTCATTAAACCTAGGTACTTTCCAAACCTACTTATTTAGCGATAATTTAGTTGCTGCTATAAATTATGACGATGCTAAGTTTGTTAATATAAGAACAGGTATTAATTGGAATTTTGGTCGCAACCCAGACAGAGATGGAGATGGAATACCTAATGAAAAGGACAAATGTTGGAAAAAATATGGCAGCATAGAGATGAAAGGTTGTCCTGATACAGACAAAGATGGTATTTCGGATGATAAAGATGAGTGTGTGAAGGAAAAAGGAAAGCGCTGCACCAATGGTTGTCCTGATGCCGATAAAGATTGTATTGCTGATTATAAAGATTCTTGTGTGAATGATTCAGGCAGTGTTCGTTTAAATGGTTGTCCAGATAAAGACAAAGATGGCATTGCCGATAAATATGATAATTGCCCAGATGTGTTTGGATTGGCAAAATTTGAAGGCTGCCCTGATACAGATAGCGATGGTATTATGGACAAAGATGATAATTGTCCAAAAGAGCCAGGAAGCATAGCCAACAAAGGTTGCCCTGATACAGATGGAGATGGCATTCTTGATAAGGACGATGAATGTCCAACTGAAAGAGGATTGCAAAGATTTAAAGGCTGCCCAGATATTGATGAAGACGGCATAATGGACAAATTAGATTCTTGTATGTTTGAGAAAGGTCCTGCTAGCTTAAATGGTTGCCCTGATTCAGATGGTGATGGTGTGATGGACAAAGAAGACAAATGCCCACAAGAGTTTGGTACTGCTGCCAACCAAGGCTGCCCTGCCGTGGTTGATACCAATGTAGTGGTTTTAACAGTTGAAGAAAAGAAAGTAATTAATGAGGCGTTCAGCAACCTTGAGTTTGAAACAGGTACTTCAAAAATCAAGGAAACTTCTTTAGAGAGCTTGGCTGAATTGGCTGAATTGCTTGGCACCAAACCTGAATATAAATTGCGAATTTCAGGATATACTGACAATGTAGGAAAAGCTGCTTCCAACTTAAAGTTGAGCCAAACAAGGGCAAATTCGGTGAGAGATTTTCTAGTTTCAAAAGGGGTTGACAAACCAAGATTGTTTTCTATGGGTTTTGGTTCTAAAAAACCTGTGGCAGATAACAAAACAGCCGAAGGCCGTCAAAGAAACCGTAGGGTGGAGTTCCAAATAATTAAGTAAGATTTTTTCGCTTATATTAAATCCTTGTGAGTGTTTTCCTCACAAGGATTTTTTTTGTTACTTATTCTAAGCTCAATCCTTAGGCATAAGCTTCCATAAATTTTATTATTTTCGCCCGCAGTTTCTAGTAGATAAGGAAGCGCGAATAATACATGAAGATATCATACAATTGGTTAAAGGACCTGATAGCATTGGATGCCACGGCTGAAGAAGTAAGCAGTATGCTTACTGGATGTGGTTTGGAAGTGGAGCATTTAGAACATTACCAAAGCCTAAAAGGAGGCTTGGAAGGCATAGTGGTGGGTTTTGTGAAAGAAAGAGATAAGCACCCCAATGCGGATAAATTGAGTGTTTGCAAAGTGGATATTGGCGCAGGAGAAGATAAGCAAATTGTGTGTGGTGCACCCAATGTAGCAGCAGGACAAAAAGTATTAGTAGCCACTGTAGGTGCCACACTTTATCCTAACAAAGGTGAGCCTTTTAAAATCAGCAAATCAAAAATTAGAGGTGAGGCTAGTGAGGGTATGATTTGTGCTGAGGATGAAATAGGCTTGGGCGAAAGCCATGATGGTATTTTGATTTTACCTGATACGTATGAAGTAGGAAAAGCTGCTTCTAACTACTTCCCTGTTTATACAGATGCTGTTTTCGAAATTGGTTTAACAGCCAATAGGGGAGATGCTGCCAGTCATTTAGGTGCTGCCCGCGATTTAAAAGCAATCACGAATTGTGAATTAAGAATTAATAATTACGAATTGCCATCAGCAATCAGCAATCAGCCATTAAACATTAAGATTGAAGATACTGAAGGTTGTAAGCGTTATACAGGATTAAGTATTTCCGGTATTGAGGTGAAAGCCTCTCCTGATTGGTTGCAGAATAGATTAAAAGCCATTGGCTTAAACCCTATTAACAATATTGTGGATGCTACCAATTATGTGCTTCACGAGTTGGGACAACCCCTACATGCTTTTGATGCAGATAAAATTACAGGTAATACCATTGTGGTGAAAAAGGCTTCAGAAGGAGCCAAATTCACAACCTTAGATAAAGTGGAACGAAGCCTAAAAGGCCATGAATGTTTGATTTGTGATGCACAGCATCCATTGGCATTGGCAGGTGTTTTTGGTGGTTTGGATTCGGGTATATCAACCCATACCAAAAACATTTTCTTAGAAAGCGCTTATTTCGATTCGGTATCAATTCGTAAAACCGCCAAGGCTCATGGATTAAGCACAGATGCGAGTTTCAGATTTGAAAGAGGCACTGACCCGAATATGACTATTAGAGCCATCAAGCGAGTGGCTGCTATTATTTTAGAAATTGCAGGTGGTGAAATTACATCTGAAATTATTGATGTGTATCCAACACCTATATCTCATACTAAAATTGAGTTTTCGTTAAGCAAATCAAATGAATTAATAGGTAAGGAAATTCCAAGTGAGCAAGTATTAAAAATCCTGAATGCATTGGAAATTGAGTTGCTTGAAACAAAGGGAGACCTATTGACATTGTCAGTGCCACCCTACCGAGTGGACGTAACCCGTCCTGCCGATGTAACTGAGGAAATCTTGCGGATCTATGGTTTGAATAATATTGAAATTGGTAATGATATCAAGTCTACCATGGCATTCAGCGAAACTGAAACCAAGGTGAAGTTGAAAAATGCTTTGGCCAATTATTTAAGTGCAAATGGCTTTAACGAGATTGCGTCTAATACACTTACTAAATCGAGTTATTATAGCGAAGCAGAATTGGAGCAAGCCATCAAAATTTTGAACCCATTGAGCAGTGACTTGGATGTGATGCGTATGAACATGTTGCCAAGTATGCTTGAAGCCGTTCAATACAATCGCAACCGAAGAAACTTGGATTTGAAGTTTTATGAATTTGGTAAAACGTATACTAAGCTTAACTCAGATGTTAACCAACAAACCAAAGCCAGTATTGCCAATGAACAAAGCCATTTGATGTTAGCGCTTTGCGGTAGAAAAGAACCTGAAGGATGGAATACCAAAGGCGATGATGTGAATTATTTTACTTTAAAAGCATCCTTAGAAATGTTGTTGCACAGGGCAAAAATTAGCAAATTCGAATTGGCTTTTAATGAACATGCGAGTCTTGATTATGCGAGTAGTTATGTTGTAAAAAACAAAACACTAATAAGCTTCGGTTCAGTTAAATCAAACTTATTAAAACCATTTGATATTGATACCGAGGTGTGGTTTGCAGATATTGATTTTGATTTATTATTAGAATTAAGCAAACAGGAGAAATTTAAGCTGCAGCCTGTTTCTGTATTTCCTGCTGTTCGCAGGGATTTGGCTCTTTTAATTGACGATAGCATCAAATACCAGCAATTGGAGAAAATTGCCTTGAAAACAGATAATAAACTGATAAAAAAAGTGAATGTGTTTGATGTGTACAAAGGCGATAAAATTGAGCAAGGCAAAAAGAGTTATGCTTTGAGTTTTATTTTACAAGATGAGGGCAAAACTTTGACGGATGAGGTGATAGATGCAGTGATGCAAAAACTTATTAAAAACTACGAAAAAGAAGTAGGTGCTGTTTTGAGAGGATAGATGTTATTTTCAAACTTTTAAATAGTACAAATTTTTATTGAATGCATGAATTCAGATACTAAATATAATTTTTTAAACATTGAACTGAAAGTAGTAAAACTGCTAAAAGAGCGAGATGAACTAAAAAAAAGATATTTAGAAGCCCTGAAACACACCCAAGAACTTGAACAAAACATAGAAATACACAAAAATACCATTGCCAATTTAGCAGAAAAGAATAAATTGCTTAAAATTGCCAGTGAAATAGATTCATCGGGTGAGGAGAAAAAAGAGTTAAAATTTAAAATTAACCAATATATCCGAGAGCTTGATGAGTGTATCAGGTTGTTAAGCGATTAAGGACTTAATAAGTTGAACGAACTATCAGTAAATATAAATATAGCCGGGCGCATCTACCCACTCCAAATCAATGCTGATGAAGAGGAAATGGTTAGAGCCGCAGGCAAATTGGTGAACGATAAATTGCAAAGCTATGCCGAGCAATTTTCATTACGCGATAATCAAGACGGACTAGCCATGTTTGCCATTGAAATCGCTACACAATATGAAAAGCTTATGTCTCAAATGAGGAATGAGGATAAGCAAATAGAAACCCAATTGGCTCAATTAAATGAGCTACTGAAAGACGTACAAACTACTTAGATCCCGCTCGCACAACCGCAATTGAATGTTTGATGGTGGCGTTCACCTCAAACGATGTATCATTAATTAATTTAAATCATAATGGAAATTTACTTAGTAGTAATTTTTGTGATGTTAGCTTTTGGAGGAGGGATTGCAGCCATGTTTGTGATTAACAATAATATGTTAAAAAGCAAGGCTGAGAAAATAGTGAAGGATGCCGAAGCCCAAGCTGAGATTACAAAAAAAGACAAAATGCTTGAGGCAAAAGAAAAATTCTTGTCTCTAAAATCAGAACACGAAAAAGAAGTGCAAACTCGTAATGCACAAATCATTCAAAACGAGAACAAGCTGAAGCAAATGGAAAATACGCTGAAGCAAAAAACAGATGCTGTAACTAAAAAAGACCTGGAGCTTGAGCAAGTAAGACAATCTTTGAATAGTCAGTTGGAAACGGTTAAATCAAAGCAATTTGAGGTTGATAAAATTGTTCAAAATCAAGTGAAACAACTTGAAAAAATTGCAGGACTAACAGCAGCAGAGGCTAAAAATCAAATGGTTGAAACATTCCAAGAGGAAGCTAAAACCGAAGCCTTAAGCCGAATTAAAGAGATTGTTGATGAAGCTAAATTAACGGCAAGCAAAGAAGCGAAGAAAATTGTTTTAAGCACTATTCAAAGAACAGCAGCTGAGCATGCCATCGAAAATTCAGTATCAGTTTTTAATATTGATAATGATGAAATGAAAGGTCGTATAATTGGTAGAGAAGGTAGAAATATCCGTGCTTTAGAAGCAGCTACTGGTGTTGAGATTATCGTGGATGATACTCCAGAGGCAATCATCTTATCTTGCTTTGACCCAATCAGACGTGAAATAGCTCGATTGTCAATGCACCGTTTGGTAGCAGATGGACGTATTCACCCTGCTCGTATTGAAGAGGTGGTAAACAAAACAAAAAAACAAATTGAAGAAGAGATTGTAGAGATTGGAGAACGCACTGCTATTGATTTGGGAATTCATGGTCTACACCCTGAATTGATACGCATGGTAGGTAGAATGCGTTATCGTTCAAGCTATGGTCAAAATTTATTACAACATAGCCGTGAAGTAGCCAATTTATGTGCTACTATGGCAGCAGAGTTTGGTCTAAATGTAAAATTAGCTAAGCGCGCTGGATTACTTCACGATATAGGAAAAGTGCCTGATGATGATGCTGAAACTCCACACGCATTGTTGGGTATGAAATTGGCAGAAAAGTACAAAGAACATCCAGAAGTAGTGAACGCCATTGGAGCCCATCATGACGAAGTAGAAATGACTTCAATGATTTCGCCAATTATTCAAGCTTGTGATGCTATCAGTGGTGCAAGACCAGGTGCAAGACGTGAAGATAGTGAAAACTATATGAAGCGTTTGAAAGACCTTGAAAATATGGCAATGAGCTTTAACGGGGTTGAAAAAGCATTTGCTATTCAAGCAGGGCGTGAATTGCGTGTGATGGTAGAAAGTGATAAGATTAGTGATGAACAAGCAGAATTAATTTCATTGAATCTATCTACCAGAATTCAAACTGAAATGACTTATCCTGGACAAATAAAAATTACAGTTATAAGAGAAAGAAGATCGGTTAATTTTGCTAAGTAGCATTCACTTGTTATTGAAAAGGCTGTCAAAACTATTTGACAGCCTTTTTTGTTTATTAAATATTAAGTTTCATTATATTAGGATTCATTTTTGCCTCTTTTACATAAAATTGTAACTTGCGGCCTCATTTTACTTGGTCTGTTTAGTACCCAAACCCAAGTTATAAGACATTATCATTTGACATGAAAGACAATACATCTAATTCAAAAATCAGAAAAGAATTTAACAGAACTAAAATTGTGGCTACAATGGGTCCTGCTTGCAGTAGCTACGAAAATTTAAAACAACTATTTGAAGAGGGGGTAGACGTTTGTAGGCTTAATTTCTCTCATGGAAGCTATGATGATCACCAAAAAATAATAGATACCATCAATCAATTAAATGAAGATTTGGGAACCAATGTAGCCATGCTTTTGGATTTGCAAGGTCCTAAACTGCGCGTTGGCGAAATGGAGAATGGTAAAGTAGAATTGATAAAAGGAGAAATAATTGACGTCACTACCGAAAAATGCATAGGAACTGCCAACAAGGTATATATTAACTTTGATTCACTTCCTAAAGATGTGGCTAAAGGTGAACGCATTCTTTTGGATGATGGTAAACTAGAGCTAAGGGTTATTGAAACAAACAAAAAGAATTTAATTAAAGCTGAAGTAATTGTGGGTGGTTGGCTTTCAAATAAAAAAGGCTTCAATTTACCCGATACTAAATTATCTATTCCAAGCATGACCCAAAAAGATTTGGACGACTTGAAATTTGGTATTCAAAATAAAGTTGAATGGGTTGGTCTTTCATTTGTGCGTACCGAAGCTGATGTTATTTTCTTGAAAAATATTATTGAATTGAATGATTGGAAACCAAGGGTTATAGCAAAGATAGAAAAGCCTGAAGCGGTTGATTTTATTGATAAAATTATTGCAGCAACTGATGGAGTAATGGTTGCCCGTGGTGATTTGGGTGTTGAAATGCCAATGGAACAAGTTCCTGTTATTCAAAAAATGATTGTTAAGAAATGTATTGAAGCCTCTAAACCAGTTATCATTGCTACTCAGATGATGGAAAGCATGATTACAAGTGCTGTTCCAACCCGAGCAGAGGTGAATGATGTGGCCAATGCAGTTATGGATGGTGCTGATGCAGTTATGTTAAGTGCTGAAACCTCCGTAGGTGCTTACCCTCATTTGGCTGTTAGAGCCATGCGTAAAACCATTTTTGAGGTAGAAAGTAAAACCAATGCCCCTTATTTTAAAGGTACAAGACCTGATTTAAATTCAAGTACCTTCTTTTCTGATGAGATTTGTTTTACGGCAGTTAGAATTTCTGATCACATGAAAGCTACAGCTATTGTGGGAATGACATTTTCAGGCTATTCGGCCTATAGACTTTCATCATATCGTCCAAAAGCAAGCATTTTTATTTTTACAACCAATCCTCGTTTGATAAATACATTGAGTTTGGTTTGGGGTGTTAGAGGCTTTTTGTATCGCGGTTTTGAAAGTACAGATGATAGTATTCAAGATGTTAATAATACACTTGCAGAAAATGGGTATGTTCATACAGGTGATATTGTAATCAATACAGCTAGTATGCCCATCATTGAAAGGTCTAGAACCAATACCATAAAGATAAGCGAAATAAAATAATTTGATAGGTGGAAGAGCAATTGGAAATAGAAAATAAAGTACTCAACAGTGGTTTGGTTACCTTTGATTTGGAAACTTTGTATCATCCTGGGCAAAGAATTTTGTTTGATATAAAGCCATTGCTTTTTCGAGAGTTAATTTTGAAGGAAAAAGATTTCCGTGAATATATCAAAACACATGATTGGAGCCAATATCAAGGTCAGAATATTGCCTTTATTTGTTCTTCTGATTCGATTGTGCCCACATGGGCTTATATGTTGTTGGCAAAGGCTATTCAGCCTTTTGCTAATAGGTATGTTTTTGGTGATTTACAATCATTAGAAAGCATCTTGTTTTATGATGCCATTTCCAAAATAAATCTTGAGGAGTTAAGAGATAAAAGGGTCATTGTAAAGGGTTGTTCTGACCTGAATGTGCCTGTTAGTGCTTATGTTGAAATTACAAATAAGCTTTTACCTATGGTTAAAAGCATTATGTATGGAGAAGCCTGTAGCAATGTGCCTATATATAAAAAGTCCCGCTAGAACTTTGTTATTCGTCAATAAGCAACTAAACGATAATAAGAATACCCATGTACCCAATCAAGATTAAATTATCTAACATAACCAACCTAAGTGATGCCCGATTTGCAGCAGCTGTTGGAATCGATTATATTGGTTTTTGTTTTGATACAAATGATGCTAGCTATATACCTCCAGTAAAGGCAAAAGAAATCTTTGAATGGACAAGCGGTACTATCTTAGTGGCTGAGTTTGGTGAGCAAAGCATTGATGAAATAAAAGATATTAGTGAATTGTTAAGCGTAGATTTTATTGAAATAGGCAATACAATTCTGCCAGATGAATTGTCTACTTTCCAAATACCCCTCATTAAGAAAATTGATTTGGATAAATTTGATAAGGTTTCATTAATCGAAGAAATTGAAGTTTATAAGGCCACTTGTCATGCTTTTCATTTGTTTTCTAGTTCAGGAAAAGATGATTTTGATAGAGATACTTTGAAAGAGCTTTGTGTAAATAATTTAATCATTTGGGGCTTACCTTTAGACCTATTTAACACAAAAAATACCATTGATACTTATAAACCTTTTGCCTTAAATGTCTCAGGTGGTAATGAAGAAAAGCCAGGAATTAAAGACTTTGATGAGATGAATGATTGGTTAGATAGCATGCGTATGGATGATTAGTAAATGGATGAAAATCAATCCACTTAACATTCTCTTAACATTGAAATAACATTTGATTAACGCTAAATTGTTGTTGACGTAACACGATAAGATTTGCTTTGCAGCATAATTTAAACGTAAAAATGAGTTCAATAACAAAACTTTCTTTTGTTTTATTCTTATCAAGCTTTTTTGCATTGGCAAATCTGACCCATGCCGCACAAATTACAGGTAAAGTTCTTGACGCCAAAACAGGCGAATCTCTAATCGGAGTAACTGTAATGATTGAGGGAACTACTTTTGGTGCCACTACTGATTATGAAGGTAAATACAGCATTAACAATGTGAAGCCAGGTGTTTACACATTGGTTTTTAGCTATATTTCATATAATAAGAAAAGCATTAAAGGTGTTGAGGTAAAGCTAAAAGAGTCTACTATATTAAATTGTACAATGGAAGAATCTAAAACCAATTTGCAAGAAGTGGTAATTAGGTCTGAAGTGAAAAGAGAAAGTGCCAACGCTGTGCTTTTACAACAAAAAAATGCCTCTTCTGTATCCAGCGGAGTGTCAGCTGATTTGATTAGAAAAACACCAGATAGAACAACAGCCGATGTATTGAAACGTATAAGCGGTGCTTCGGTTCAAGATAACAAGTTCGCCATTATTCGAGGTTTGAATGATAGATATAACATGGCTTTTTTAAATGGAGCACCACTTCCAAGTACGGAAAGTGATCGCAAGGCTTTTTCATTAGATGTAATTCCGGCTAGTGTAATTGATAACATGTCAATCATAAAAGGAGCTTCACCTGATTTACCTGGTGATTTCGCAGGTGGCGTCATGCAAATTAATACCAAAGATATTCCTGAAGAAAATAATGTTTCTGTGAATGCAAGTGCCCAATACCATTCATTAACGACCTTTCAAAACGGATTGAGTGGAAATACTAGCTCAACGGATTGGTTGGGTTTTGATGGAGGTACACGCCAATTGCCATCAGGCCTTATGGGTACTGTAGAAAACAGACAAGCCACTACTGACCAAAAAGTAGAACAAACAAAACTGTTTAACAATAATTTTCAAGCTAATAATATCACATACAGACCTAACTTTAGTTTGCAATTTTCAGCTTCAAAAAAGATGAAGTTATTCAACAATGATTTAGGGGTTGTTTTTGCTATGAGTTATAATAATAGCTATAAATACACACCATTTACTACTTCAACAGGATTGCCAGTTGTAGGTTTAGAATCAGTAAAATCTGAAAGTTCGGATGGCTCATTCTTTAGTTTTGATAACTACAAGAACACCATCGTTTCTGGTGCGGTGTTGAACTTTGCCTATAAAGTGGGGAAAAATTCAAAGTTCACTTTCAAGAATTTATTGACTGCAAATGCAGATGATCAAACCATTCACCAAATAGGTACTTCATACACTAATCGAATCGACCCAAACAATACGGATCAAACAAAATTTGATAATTATACATACTATTACCAATCAAGTAGGTTATTATCATCTCAATTCTCTGGTGAACACATGTTGACCAAAAATAAAGTTAAACTTAGCTATACTGCCGGTTTAAATAATATTCATAGAGAAGTGCCTGATTACAGACGTATTCTGTACCAAAGCAATTTTAGAAAATCAAATGGTGATACTTCATTCAGTCCATACTCGGTGGCAGCTAGTGGTTCTAAATCATTCACACCTCAAAACAGTGGTAGGTATTCTTCTACACTTGATGAGCATATGTATTCTTTCGGTTATGATTTGTCAATACCTTTCAAATTAAATATCGTCAAAAAATCGCAAATGAAAATTGGAGGTATGCATGTATTAAGAGACAGAACTTTTGCAGCAAGAAACTTCCTTTATACCCATGATGACCTATATTATGATAACTCCATTGCGAGTACAATTGAAACCTTGGGTCCAGGCCAAACTTTTGCAAACCAAAATATTTCAAAAGCAACAAACTTTATTAACGAAACAACCCAGGGAACAGATGCTTATAACGCAACTTCAAAATTAAACGCAGCTTATGCCATGCTTGATTTTAAAGCTTTCGAGAGATTGAGAGTAATTGGTGGCATGAGAGTAGAGCAATTTAGCCAAACATTAAATTGGGTTGATTTATCAGGCAAGGATGCTAAGATTGATACAAGTTACGTTGACTTCTTACCATCCGTTAATTTGATTTATGAATTGACTGAAAAAATAAATTTAAGAGCAAGTGCTTCTAAAACCTTATCTCGTCCTGAGTTCAGAGAGTTTGCGCCAATGGCATTTTACGAAATCAACTACAATGCCATCATCACAGGAAATCCTTTGTTGGTTAAGACACAAGTGTATAACTATGATTTTAAATTTGAGTATTACCCAACTGCTGGTCAATTATTTTCAGTTAATCCATTTTATAAAGAGTTCGTAAATCCAGTTCAATCAGTTTCTCAAGGTGGAGGAACAGGTATCAACAACTTCTCCTATATCAACGCTGCTAAAGCACAAGCATATGGTGTTGAGTTTGAAGCAAGATTAAACATGGGTAGTGTATTTAAAAATTCTAAATCAGAATGGTTAAAAGGACTTACCGTATTTGCTAATTATTCATTGATTTATTCAAAAGTGACATTGAATGATTCTGCAAATAATTCAGGAAACAGTGTGAATGATATGCCTTTGCAAGGTCAATCACCTTATGTATTCAATGCAGGTGTAATGTATTCGAATACAAAAAAGAAATTGGATGTGAGTGTAACCGTAAATCAAATTGGTCGCAGATTGGCATTTGTTAACCAAGCCAGAGAGTATTTGATTTGGGAAAACCCAAGAACAGTGGTTGACTTAAGTGTTTCAAAAACATTTTATAAAAAGTTAGTTGGTAAAATTACATTAGGTGATATTTTAGCTCAACCATTGGTTTACTACCAAGACTTGAACAAAAATGGAAATTATGATGAAGGTTCAGATGTGAGTACATTCAAATATAGAAATGGAAACACAACTTCATTCTCTCTTTCTTATACTTTCTAAGAAAATAATATGATAAGATTCAGAAGTCCTGCCTTGGCAGGACTTTTTTTGTTTGAGGGAATTAATTATTCAAGGCTCCTTGCATAATCCATGCTCCAATTTGTTTGATGGAAGAGTCGGCAAGTTTTATCTGTCCTTGAGGCATTCTTTTAGTATATACCGCTTGATACAAGGAAAAAACTGAAGATGTGTCTTTGGGAACTACCGATGGTTTAGGTTGGGCAATTAAGTTATCATATACATCTAACCCATTATGACAATTTGGGTCTGAACAGTTGCTAGTAAGTATTGGTTTTATGTTTCTAGAAAAACTTATCGAATCTATTTTTACCAATGGTTTTGGATTCGCACTCATTTTTTCTTTACTGCATGAATTGCATAATGTAATTAGAAGTGCAATAATTGGCAATAGATTGAACGTTTTCATTTTTTTTATTTTGCTTTCTGTATCATTTTTTTTGATAAATTGAAATTGCCAATTTCTTTAAAATATTGTGATAGGTTTTCATAAACGATTTTTGACTTAACTGTACTTTCATTTATGGCCCTTGCTGAAAAATACAAGGCTGCTTTGTTAAAGCCGCAAGTAAAACAGAAAATGGCCTTATTCTGATCACTCATATTTTGATTTTGTTGATTGAAAAAGAGGCTGTTTATAAAGGATGAAAAATAATTTTGCTTAGTTCCTTTATTCAGTATTTCGAAAATTTCTTGTTCTTTATATTCCTTCTTAAACTCATTTTGAATGATTGTTTCTTCTGTTAGTTCTGGTACTTTGGGATAGTCATTTCTTTTAACATAAATAACACTTAGTTGGTCAAAATAAACAAGTTTCCAGTCCTGTTTATTTTGCAAAATAGATACCCACCAATTGCCATACATACCCGTTTTAACATATGGGAATATGGCAATGTTTGCTTGATACAAATCGCAAACTTTTGGAAACATATTTGGTTCAAATGATTTGAGGTATGAATTGAAAAAATCTCCCATTAACTCCAAACGGCCATCTGCAAAAACAGGTTTATTTAGTTCAAAACTCAATTGTCCCCCAAAGCCTAAAAAATTAATGCATTTACCATCTAATTTGTTATTTGCTATAAATTGTGAAGGTGCTATCGGTAATAAATTATTATCTACGCCCAATCCAAATAAAAATGGTTGTTTTGAAGCAATGTAATACCCACCATTTATAACTGAGAATATCAATAGCACACTTATTATGCTTATGGTAATATAATAATGCTGTAGGGATTTATTTAAGGTAATTAGATTAATACTTGACTTTTTCCCAACCTGCATGTTGAATTTACTTCTTATAACATTAGGAATAGGAAGGTTACTTATTATTATTGGGGTAACAACAAAAAAATGGAATCCAAAATTCTTAACGGCAAGAATACCTATATAACTAAAAGCAAGTAGCAATAACAATTCAGTATATTTCTTTTTCGAAATGATATTTGGTATACATAATGATGCCAATGCATAAAACAAATACATATAAAAACTTGGCGCAAATGGAAATAAACCACCATAGCTTAATAAATCTTCTTTGAAATTTTTAGCACTAAAAAGGGATTGGAATTCACCTATATAAATATTTTGCAAATTGTTGTTATTTAGAATCAAGCCAAACTGCTTAAGAGGAAATAGTAAGCCATCTAAAAACCATGGATTAATTAAACAACATAAAATAGAACCTATAACAATTATACCTAATTGTTTGTTAAGTGTTTTTGTTTCAATGTAATTGCCTATAAAATAAATTAAAAATATAATGGGTCCTAGTATGGCTAAACTATGAAAGTTTATCCAAATGGCTTGAATTACAAATATCAAATAGAAGGCTAATTTATTGCCTTTAAGAAAATTATTAATAAGCAATATTTGTAGTGAAAGGAATACCCATGAAAAAACATGTGGCCTTATTTCAAAGCTTTGACTTAATGAAAAAAGAAGAATGAAGATTGGCAGTAAATACTCTCTTGATGGATTTTCTCCATTTATTCTATACCAAAGAATTATAATTGATAATAAAATGATAAGGCTATTAAATAGGATTAAGCCACTATAAGAATTTAAGCTAAAAATGGAATAGAGGCATATTTGATAAAGCCAATGTAAATCTATATATAATTTATCAAGTAGGGGATAGGTAAATAGATTACTTTTAAGTATTTCCTTATGTTCTAACATCCATTGTCCTGCATGAAGATGAAAGCCAATGTCTGGACTGAAGACCTTTTTAATACTAATAAATAATAATAAAAACACTACCGCTATAATATATAGCGATAGTGGTCTTTTTATTAATTTCATCATTTAAAATGTTTGTATTAAAGCGTTATTCCAATGGCAAAAGTAAAGGTAGTACCAAATTTTGCTTTATTAACTACAATGTCTTTATCTTCATTGTAAGTTCCATTCCCATCAATGTCGCTATACATCATATAATATTGATTTAACAAATCACTTGCGGTTAATTTTAAAGTTACATTTTTGTTGAAGGTATAACTCATCTGCGCATCAATTAAATCGCGGGGTACTTCCCAAATATGTAATTCTTTTCTTCCTCCAACATCTCCAATTCTGCGACCAATTCTATTATACAATAAATTTAAACTCCATTTACTACTTGGTGGCATAATCAAAATACCCCCATTAATTGAATATCCAGATTGTCCTTGTAATGGTCTTTTTGTATCGCTTCCAGCAGTTCCTCCTAGGTTGGAAAGATCTGCTTCTGATTCTATTAAAGATGAATTACAACTAAATGTTAAATACCTAGTCCAATGTTTTTCTGGATAGGATAATGCCATACCAGGATTTACCCTAAATTCTAATTCAACCCCTTGACATTTTACGTTTGAAATATTCTGAAATGTTCTTGATCTATTTCCTAAGCCATATTGAAAAGTGTTTTCTATTGCATTATTAAATGTTTTATAAAAGTATGTTAAGGTGAAAACTTGTCCTCCACTTGGATAATATTCAAATCTAACATCATAGTTTTTTATGTTGATAGGTTTAAGTGCAGTATCTCCATATGTTAATGAATTATTTATAAAATCAAAAAAGGTAAATGGTGCAATTTCTCTGAATTCAGGTCTTACAGTTGTTTGTGAATATGAAAATCTTAAATTGGTTTTTTCTGTTATATTATAAGTGATATTAGCCATTGGGAAGAAATTCTCATAGGTGTTGTTATAAGTCTTTTCTCTACCTATTTGAGGATTAAATGCTGTTAACTGTTGGTTAAAGCTTTCATAACGTATGCCATAATTCAAACGAAATCTTTTAAACAAATAATGGTCAAATGAGATATAGTAGGCTCTTAGTAATGAAGACGCTGTATACTTATCTTGTCCGCCAGTAATTTCATTTAAGAAGTATCTGTCTTTGCTAATGTTACTGTCACTGAAAATTGCATTAGGTGGAAGTATGTCTAAATCAGGATTGAATTTACCTGTGCTCCATCCAAATGCTCTACTATTAAATGTTCTGTTTTTTGTTGAATTATATACGCCAACTTTAACGGTTGGTCGAATATTCATCAGTTTAAATTGTCTTGCTAAGTCTATGGCAATTACATTTCCATCTTCACTTAATTTATTTGAAGTAATACCTGAAGAAATTGGGTTTGGAGAGCCGAATGGAATTGCCACACTGAAGTTTGTGTCGTTAGATGATGTATAAAGAAGTCTTTTTTGGTCAGGCATTTCTCTGCTAATGTTATTTTGAGATAAAGTTACATTAGATTTTAATTTTAATGATGGGATATAATTCTCTAACTTTAACTGACCACTATAAAATGTATTAGATGTAAATTGTCTTGCACTGGCTTTTTCATATAACAATACACCAGCATCATTTTGTGTACCATGTCTATCAATTAACAAATCTTCTCCATTTATATTCAATATGTTTTTAAAGGATACTTTGTTATTAGAGTTAATTTTAGTTGCCATGTTAAGCATTATTCCTGTTAAGTAATTCTTTTCGCTACTTTGGTCGTCATAAGACCTAAAAGGTCTCAAATCTGAGCCTTCATAAGTGTACCTTTGCATGGTATAGGTTTTAGGTGTATTGTTTAAAGATACAGAAGCAATAATTCCTGATTCTTTTTTGAAAACCTTGAAATTGTTACCAAACATAACTTGCATAGCATAGCCGGGTGCTTGAGAAGCATTATCGTTTACACCCCAATTATTTTTAAACAGTTTGGTATGTTCAACTTGTTTTAAAGTAGTTTGATTTTCTGGTTTAGAATTATCCTCAACCGAAGGTAAGCCTTTAGGCAATGCCCTAGTTCCATCATCTAATCCAATAAAATCTAATGAACCACCATTGTAATCTTTGTAAGGTTTAAAGGTGGTTAATGAATTATACTGAGTTGAAATATTGATATTGAATATTCTTTTCTCAGGTATATCTTTTGTTGTTACATACACTGCACCACCTCCAAAATCTGCTCTTAATTCAGGAGATGCCGTTTTATAAATAACTAGATTGTCAATTAACGCAGATGGAATAATATCAAATGAAAATGCTTTTTTATCAGGCTCTGTGGTAGGTAAGTCTACACCATTTATTAGAGCAATATTATACCTATCAGCTAATCCACGAACAACCACAAATTTATTATCTTGTACTGTTACCCCACTTACTCTTTTTAGGGCATCTCCAGTGGTTCTATCCGGAGATCTTTTTATGGCTTCAGAAGAAATACCATCTGAGATACTTGCCAAGTTCTTTTGTTGCAAAAGTAATCCACTTGCTGATTGTCTATCGACTTTAGCTGCTATAACAACTTCTTTTAGTTCTTTAGTATCTGGTAAAATTGAAAAACTCACAATTTTACTTTCATTGGGTTTTAACAATATGTCTTGTTTGCTTTGAGGCTTATATCCTGCATAACTTACTTCAATATCATAACTTGCAGGCTTAATGCCCTTAATCAAGTAATTACCATTTACATCACTAATGGCACCGTAAGCGGTACCTTTTACTCGCACTGTTGCACCAATTATTTCTTCTCCAGTTTTTCCGTCACTTATTTTGCCGCTAATGGTAGCATTTTGGGCCACTGCTGAATACATAAATAAATGGCAGCTAATCGCTGCCATTATTAAACTAAGTTTCTTTATCATAAATTAATTGAAAGTGTTATTGTTTTATTTTTTTGAAGGCTAGGTATCCTTGATTGGTTTTAATTATCATTACAAAGAAGTTCAGGTCATTTGTATCTTGAGCTGGAATGGTTATTTTATAAGTACCTATTTCGTCTTCTTTAGTTGTATAAAGTGAACTTCCTTTCAAATCGTATAACTCAACTTGATTAATAAGTAATCTATTGTTTTCAGAAACAATGTTAAGGTTATTTTCAAAATCGAAGTATGAGATAATATTTGATTTTAAACTCAATTCATTCAAACCTGAAATAATGTTTAAACTATCTTTAGTACTTGCCATTCCATTTTTTGTATAAACAGAAACTTTTGATTTAACTGCAAAAGGAGGAATGGATATTTTAATATTTGTATCAGGATATACGTTAAGAATAGTTGCTTTTACATTACCAATCATTACTGAATCAACATTGTTAAGATTAATACCTTTAATTGTTATTGGGTCATTGGTTGTGCCAATTAATGGAAATACACTAAATGCTTGAGGTTTGTATCTAAAATTGTCAGTAGTTGCAATTGTTCCGTTTTTGCAAATAACTGTTAATAGAGCATCAGATGGATTGTAATTCACTATTGCTTTTATTGTTGTATTATTTGATTGTAATACTTTGAATAATTTATTAGAAACGATTACAGTGTCAACACCTTCAAAGTTTGTACCTGAGATGGTTATGGTATCTCCGGCTTTAGCAGGATTTTCTGTAATGTTTAGAATTTTAGGTAAGATGGTAAATTGAGTGCTAGTTGATGAAGATCCATAGCTGGTATATACTTTAATAAATCCCGATAATTCATTTGAAGGCACCGATATGGTAATTATTGAGTCGCCAACATTTGATGAAACAGCTACTTTACTTGTGTTAAATAATACTGAATCATTAGGGAATAGTTTGTTACCACGCAATGTTACAGGTGTTCCGATATTTCCTTTTGTTGGAGAGAAAGAATAAATAATAGGTGTATTAATGGTTGGTGATTTTGTAGTGGCGTTGAATTTTAATGAAGATGAGTTTAGGAAGTTCTTAGTACTATCAATTCCATTGTAATTAAATACAGAGAAGTAATATTTTGATGATTCTTCCAAGCCAATTAGTTCAAATGAATTTTCTTTGCCATCATATACAACTCTACTGCTATCAGATAGTAGTTGCGCGTTGCTGTATGAAGGAGAAGCATTGTAAATGTCACCATCAGTTGGAATAAAAGTTGGGTTTGATCCTTTTTTTGCAAGTATCAAAATGTTTTGCCCATTTCCATTACTACCTATGTTTATGGTCATCGAAGTTGTTTGAATGTTGGTTGCAGATGCATTACTTGCAATGTTTGTTGGTTCAACATAAACTACTTTTGAATCATTAACAACAATCTTATTTGGATCGGTAATATTTGTTCCAATGCTGTTCACATAGGCAAATAGTGTTGTTCTCCATGATCTATATGAACCATTTGAAATATAATTGAATTCAAACTTTGCTAATAGGGTATCATAATTCTCTGTATTAATAACTCTAAATCTTCCAATTCTATTTCCATCACCAGAAGTGCTGATTATCTTTCCGTTACCTGCACCTACAATTGTTCCTGAAATAATTCTTATGGTTTTATAGACAGTATCAAAAACAGCTTTTACTGGACCACTATTGGGTCTTTGGTCATTTATAGTGTCGCCACCTGACAATTGATACATTTCTGATGAATTTCCTATCAATTCAATAGTAGGAAAACCACCATTGACAAAAAGTGGATTCATTTTTATACCAGCTTGAAAGGTTGAATATTCTAATGGAACCGAACCGATACTTTTAATATATAAATCAAATTCTAAAACATTGGGTGTAACAAGTACATCGTTTTTTAATACAACTTGGTAATCGGGATTTTGTGCTTTCGCAATGAACAATGAAATCATCATTGTGCAGATTGTAATTATTCTTTTCATACTTTAAAATTTCTTCAAAAGTATTTTATAAGTATAAACGTACACACTAGCTGTAGGTCTATTTCATTGATTTAACAATTAAATAACAATTACTCAATTTCGTTAACTTTAGCTTAACGTTTTAACAACGTATTAATGATATTTTGATAAAGTACTCAGCTTATCACATGCTTAATTTTGAAATCGAAAAATCACAACTTAATCAACAATAAAAAACACATCCAAATCTTTTTTCCAATGAAAAAAACAATTTTACAAATCACAGCTTTGGTCGCATTTGTGCTATTTGGCACAATCGCTAATGCTCAGTCACCAACTAGTACCTTAAATGCAGGTAACTATCAAAACAGAATTCTCTACAACGACACCGTTTATTTTATTAGCGGTCAAGTAAACATCGACAGTGGTTATGCTTTAACCATCCAACCTGGAACTATTATTAAAGGTGTTAAAAATGCTTCTAATAAAGCAGTATTAATCGTTAAGAGAGGTGCACAAATTATTGCCAATGCTTCTCCTTCACAACCTATCGTTTTTACATCAGATCAAGCTTCAGGTGCAAGAGCTACTGGTGATTGGGGTGGTGTTATAATTTGTGGACGTGCACCAGTAAATTTTCCTGTAGGTTATGGTCAAGTTGAAGGTGGTTTATTTGGAACTGCTGGTCTATTTGGTGGTAATGTACCAACTGATAACTCAGGTATCTTGCGTTATGTACGCATAGAATTTTCAGGTATTGCATTTGCTCCAAACAATGAAACAAATGGTTTAACCTTAGCTGGTGTTGGTAATGGTACAACTGTTGAGTATGTTCAAACTTCTTATTCTGGTGATGATGGAATTGAGTGGTTTGGTGGTACTGTTAATTGCAAAAATCTAATTGTATATCGTGCATTAGATGATGATTTTGACACAGATAATGGTTACTCAGGAACGGTTCAATTTGCCTTAGGTATGCGCGATCCTTCAATTGCTGATAATCCTTCCATTTCGACTTCTGAAGGTTTTGAGTCTGATAACAATGATAATACCGCTAATGGTGTTTTCCCTACTTATTATACTAGTCCACGCACAAAAGCTATATTCTCAAATGTGACATCTGTTGGTCCACGTACTAATTTCAATGGTACATTAGCATCTGGTTACCAAGGATTAGTTAATGGTGATGGTGGTAAAGGCGCGCGTCTTCGTAGAGGATCCCAATTGAGTATATTCAATTCTGTTTTTTCAGGATGGGGTGTAGGTCTTTTAATAAATGATCTTGCTACAGCTGTTGGACAAAATTCGGATTCAGCTGAATTCCGTAACAATACCTTTGCTCACATGACAGCTTCTAATGCAACTAACGCTCCTTTTAGAATTGATGGAGCTGCCTCTCCTTTAAATACCATATCAGCTTTAAGAACTTGGCATTCTGCTCGTAGTAATGATACGGCTACTTTAGCCCAAGTTGGCTTAACTGGATTTAACTTAAGCAATCCTATGGCTACTGTTATTCCTGCTACTGGTTCAGTTCAATTGTCAGGAGCTAACTTCACAAGCTCATCAAAATTGACTTCTAACTCATTCTTAACACCTGTATCATATAGAGGTGCTTTTGGTTCAACTGATTGGACTGCTGGTTGGGCTAGTTTTGATCCTATCAATGCTAATTATAATACGTCTATTAAACCTACAACCCAAACTGTTTCAGGTAATATTTCTTCAAACACCACTTGGACTAATGATAAAATTTGGAAAATCAGCGGTCAAGTAAATATTGACTCAGGATATACTTTAACTATCCAACCTGGTACTGTAGTTCAAGGTATCAAAAACAACTCAAATAGAGCTGTATTAATCGTTAGAAGAGGTGCTAAAATTATTGCTGATGGTTCAGCAGTTCAACCTATTGTTTTTACTTCTGATCAAGCTTCAGGTGCGAGAGCAACAGGCGATTGGGGTGGTGTGATTGTTTGTGGTCGTGCTCCAGTTAATTTTCCAATTGGATTTGGTCAAGTTGAAGGTGGATTGTTTGGTGCTGCTGGCTTATTTGGTGGTAATGTGCCAACAGATAACTCTGGTATCTTGCGTTACGTTCGTATAGAATTTTCAGGTATTGCATTTGCTCCAAACAACGAAACCAATGGTTTAACTTTAGCTGGTGTAGGTAATGGAACAACAGTTGAGTATGTTCAATCTTCTTATTCAGGTGATGACGGAATCGAATGGTTTGGTGGTACTGTAAATTGTCGTAACTTAATCGTATACCGTGCATTAGATGATGATTTTGACACAGATAATGGTTTTTCTGGCACTGTTCAATTTGGTGTAAGTATGAAAGATCCTCAAATTGCAGATAATCCTTCTATTTCAACCTCTGAAGGTTTTGAGTCTGATAATAATGATAATATAGCAAATGGTGTGTTTTCAACATATTATACAACGCCACGTACGAAGGCAATTTTTACAAACATGACATCTGTTGGTCCACGTACTAATTTCAACGGTACTTTAGCATCAGGTTACCAAGGACTAGTTAATGGTGATGGTGGTAAGGGCGCTCGTCTTCGTAGAGGATCTCAATTGAGTATATTTAATTCAGTTTTTTCTGGATGGGGTGTAGGTCTTTTAATAAATGATCTTGCAACAGCTGTTGGACAAAATTCAGATTCATCAGAATTTCGTAACAATACCTTTGCTCAAATGACAGCAACTAATGCAACTAACGCTCCATTTAGACTTGATGCAGCTGCCTCACCTTTAAATACTATAGGTAATTTAAGAACTTGGTTTACTGCTCGTAATAATGACACAACTACATTGGCTCAAGTGGGTTTAACAGGATTTAGTTTAAGCAATCCAATGGCAACATTAATTCCTGCTTCAGGTTCTGCTCAATTATCAGGTGCTAGTTTCACTAGTTCAACTAAATTGACTACAAATACTTTCATCACTCCTGTATCTTACAGAGGTGCTTTTGGTGCATCTGATTGGACTTCAGGTTGGGCTAATTTTGATCCAATTAATTCTTCATACTCAAATGCTAACTTTACTGCAGCTTCAAACGCAAATTTAACTATCAAAGCATTCTTTGAAGGTTCTTACGATGCTGCAACAGGAACTCATATCAGCGATACAGTTACAGTTAAATTATACAAATCAACTGCTCCTTATGAATTCGTTCAATCTTTCAAAACAACAATTAGTAGTAATGGTGTTGCAAGTGTAAAATTACCTGTTTCTGAATTAGGTAAAACTTATTTTGTTGCACTTGCAAATAGAAATAGCATCGAAACTTGGAGTGCAAATCCTGTTACAATCAAAAACATAGTTTCAGCTCCAGCTGCTGATGTTTGTTTCTCATGTGCTTCTGCAAATACTTATGGTGCAAACGTTAAGTCAGCAACCGGTACATTTTTAATCTATAGTGGTGATATAAACCAAGATGGTTTATGTGATGCTTCTGATTTAGCTAATTGCAGTAACAACCAAAATCAATTTGGTTATTTAGGAGCTGATGTTAACAATGATACTGTTGTTGATAATATCGACTTAAACATCGTAGATAATAATGTGGCGAACATTATTCAAATCATTAGACCTTTCTAATTTTTAAATTAATTAAACAAACACTGTAATAAAACAGTAAATGAGAACAATAATAAAATCAATTTTTATTTTGGCCGCTTTCGCAACAGTCTTACTAGGTAAGGCTGCTGCGCAAGTCCCAACCTCATACCAATGTGTTATTTTAAATGACACCATGGTATCGAGCACAGTGTATGAATTTGATGTTTACGTTAAAAATACAAGTTCAAATACTACAACAAATCCATTTAAACTATCGCAATTTCAAGGTGGTTTAAGTGTTTCTCCTTCTTTCAGAAATAGCGGTACCATTTCTGTTTCTGTGGTGAGTGGTTCTTCAGGATTGTCTTCAGGTCAAATCCCAACTCCTACTAACACAGGAACTGGAAGGGCTTTTTGGGAATTAACTGATCCTAATTATATTAGAATTGCACCTAAATCATTAACCCCAGGAACTACTATTTCGGGCACCGGCAGTGGAACTCGAGTAGCAAGATTTAGATTAACTAACACCGTTAGCTTTGTGGGTAATCCAAATATTGCATGGAACTTTAACTCAACTAACCAAGCATATCCTACAAAAATTTTTGCTTTCAATTCTACTACTTCACAACAAGTTGATATAACTAATTCTATTTCCCATGTAAACAGTTTAGTGAATGTGACGAAATTTAATTACACCACTGTTCTTAAGAACGATGCATTAGTTAACGATTCAACTTATGAGTTTGATATTTATTTAAAAAATACCAATCCAAATGCAGCAAGTTTTCCATTAATTATGTCTCAATTCCAAGGCGGTTTTTCAATTGCTGATGCTATAAGAAATGGTGGTACAGTTACTGTAAGTGTGGTAGGATCAGGCTTGGGTTCATCTCAAATTCCTACTCCATTAAATACAGGTACTGGACGCGCCTATTGGGAGCTTACTACACCAAACTATATACGCATTACCCCAAAATCAGCTAATGCTAATGGTATGGTAATTTCATCAACGGGTAGTGGAACATTAGTTGCAAGAATTAGAATTTCTAATTCTAAGAAGTTTCTGGGTACCATTAACCTAGATTGGAATTATAGCAATGCAAATCAAGCTTATCCTAGCAAAATTTTTGCTTGGAACAGCTCAACAGCTCAACAAACTGAGATAACTACTCAAGCTAATCATTATGATTCTCTTTCAAACCCGACTGTGGTTTTACCAGTAACAAATTTAGCATTAACTGCTTTTTTACAAGGTTTGTACGTGGGGTCTGGAATGATGACTTCTGCTCCATTTAATGCTAACGGGGTAAGTCCAACTTCAATTGCTGATTCAATAACAGTTGAGTTGCGCAATGCAATAAGTCAAGCATTAGCTTACTCGGCTAATTCAACTATAAGTACAAATGGATTGGCTAGTCTTGTTTATGCAGGTGAGGTTTCTGGAGGCAATTATTATATTGTAATTAAACACCGTAATTCAATTGCTACATGGAGTACTAATCCAGTTTTATTTTCAGCTTCAACTTCTTATAGCTTTGCTACTTCTGATGCCCAAGCTGCAGGTAATAACTTAGCCAATTTAGGAAATGGTTATTATGGTATCTTTTCTGGCGATATTAACCAAGATGGATCAGTGGATTTTAATGACTATCCAGGTTTAGATATAGCTAGTTCAGCTGGTATATTAGGATATGATTCAAATGACTTAAACGGAGATGCATCAGTTGATTTCAATGATTATCCTATCATTGATGTTAACAGTTCTACTGGAGTTATTGCCGTTACTCCTTAATTTTTTATTATTTTAAATTTAAATAAAAGATGAAATAAATATTGTTTCGTCTTTTATTTTTTTATATCCCTAATTTCCCTACATACTTATGTAGGTTGTTGGTTTCAGCAAGAGTGTATTTTTGCTTGCCTTCCATAATGCAATAGAACACCAATTTGTAGTTTTAATATTAATTCAATAATTTTACCCTTAACTAAAAAAAAACTAAACCAAACAATACATATGAAAAGAATCATTACCACAATTGCATTATTAATGACGCTAGGTGCGACATT
>JBBALJ010000034.1:0-32842 GCA_040403075.1 Bacteroidia bacterium | reverse complement strand
ATGAAAATAAATAAATTCTCTTTTTTGCTCGCCTTTATTGTTTTGGCAGCATTTACGCTTGAAAAAGCAGTTCCTGCTTTAAATCTTAAAGGAATGAACAAATCAGCAAACCCGGCTGATGATTTCTATGAATATGCCAATGGAACTTGGTTAAAGGATAATCCTGTGCCTGAAAGTGAAAGTCGTTGGGGTAGTTTTAATGAGATAGTGGAGCAAAATAATGTGTTGTTGAGCCAAATACTAGAGGAGGCTGCAAAAAATAAAAATGCTAAACCAAATTCAGCAATTGATAAAGTTGGAAAGTTCTATCGTGTATTTATGGATACTGCAAAAAGAGAGGCTCAAGGAATTAGCCCTGTTTTACCATACCTTAATCAGATAGATGCTATAAGCAGCAAAGAACAACTTATTCAAACCATTGCTAAATTTCACAAGATTGGAGTTAGATGTTTGTTTGGGTCCTCTGTAGGTCAAGATATTAAAAATAGTAGCAGTTACATCGTTTACATGGGTCAAGGTGGTGTTGGATTGCCTGATAGGGACTATTATTTGAAAAACGATCCAAAAACACTAAAGATTAAAAAAGCATACTTTGACTATATTTCTAATGCCTTCAAAATATTTGGAATTAAAAATATGATTGATACGAGCAATAGCCATATTGAATCAATAATTGGACTTGAAACTGAACTAGCTTCAGCTAGCATGAGCAGGGTTGAAAGAAGAGATACCGAAAAACAATACAATAAATTTAAAAAAGAAGAGGTGTTTGGCAAATATGCTAACATGCTAATATCAAATTATTATGCCTCTATTCCAGAATTAAAATTTACAGATGTAATCGTATCTCAACCTTTATTTTTTGATAAGGTTTGCCAACTTATAGACAAGTATAATATTGAGCAATGGAAATTATATTTAAAATGGTGTTTCATTAATAGTTCAATGTCATACCTAAACAGTGAATGCGATAAATTACGTTTTGATTTTTATTCAACTACATTAAGTGGCGTTAAGACTCAAAAGCCAACTTGGAAAAGGGCCATAGATGCAACAAATGCAACCGTTGGAGAATTGCTTGGACAATTGTTTGTAGAAAAAGCTTTCAGCCAAAATTCAAAACAACGTGTGAATGTGATTTTGGATAATATCTCAGAAGCATTTAAGGGTCGTTTGCAAAAATTAGATTGGATGAGCGGTGAAACGAAAGTGAAAGCCCTTGAAAAATTAGCTGGATTTACGCGCAAATTAGGTTACCCTGACAAATGGAAAGATTATTCGAAATTAAACATCACAGAAGGCTCATATTTTGAAAATCATATCAACGAAAATATTTTCTCTTACAATGAAATGATAGAAAAAATGGGTAAAGCTGTTGATAGAACAGAGTGGGGAATGCTACCACAAACGGTTAATGCCTATTACAATCCTCAAAACAACGAGATTGTTTTTCCAGCGGCTATTATGCAACCACCTTTCTTTAATGCTAGTGCTGATGAGGCTGTCAATTATGGTTCAATTGGTGCTGTAATTGGGCATGAGTTTCTGCATGGCTTTGATGACCAAGGTAGCAAGTATGGCCCAGATGGAAATTTGAAAAGCTGGTGGACTGAAGAGGATAGAAAGAAATTTGAAGTAAAGACTAAGATGTTAGTTAATCAGTTTAATTCTTATATAGTAATTGATAGTTTACATGTGAATGGTGAATTGACATTGGGTGAAAATATTGCAGATTTGGGTGGATTAACCATGGCGTATGAAGCTTTGAAAATGTACTTGAAAAACAACCCTTCAGCCAATAAAATTATTGATGGATATACACCTGAACAAAGATTCTTTATTGGTTTTGCGCAAGTATGGAAAAACAACTCAAGACCTGAAGCTGCAAGACAGTTGATATTAACCGATCCACATTCTCCACCTCAGTTTAGGGTTTTTGGTACACTTTCAAACATGAGCCCTTTCTATGAAATTTGGGGGGTAAAGGATGGAAACAAAATGTATCGTAAACCAGAAGAAAGAGCTACCATTTGGTAGTTGTGCAAAAAATATTTATGAAAAAGAATTTTGCTTTGATTGGTCCTTAAGATCATAATATCGATTAATTTTAAATGAATTAAACTTTTAATATTTCAATCAAATACGAGCATGATCAGAATTTTCTATCGAGATGGAAACAAAGTTTTAAAAGAAACGGATGTTAAACAGCTTGCTGTTTTGGAGAATATTATATGGGTTGATTTACAATCACCAAGCTCTGATGAAGAAGAATGGGTGGAGAGTAAGTGCGATATCAGTATTCAAACTCCTGCGGAAATAGCTGAGATTGAAAGTTCGTCACGTTACTTTGAGAGAAACAATGAAATTACATGTAACTCTACCTACTTGCGTTTGGATAATGGACAGTTTTCAAAACACCCTGTTTCATTCATACTAAAGAAAAGCACTTTATATACTTTTCGTCAATCGGAGCTAAGCACCTTTGCGGATGTTAATCGAAAGATAAAAACGAATAATGAAATATTTAATTCGGGCTATGATGTGATGATGAGCATTCAAGAAACCCGAATTGATTTGGATGCTGATATGATTGAGAAGGTTTCGCATGAGATTTCTGGTTTTAGTAAATTGCTTACCACAGGAAGTAACAAGTATTCTGAGCTTCTGCTCGAAATAACGGGTTTGCAAGAAAACACAATGACGCTGCGAGAAAGTATTATTGATAAACAAAGGGTGTTGTCTTATTTATTAAAGAGTATCAATTTTCCTGAAGATAAAAAAGAGCGTTTGCGCATTGTGCTTAAAGATATAAATTCGCTAATTGAACACTCTGCCTTTAATTTTGAGCGATTAGAATACCTTCAAGATACCATTACAGGTTTGATTAATATTGAGCAAAATCGTATCATGAAACGATTTACGGTTTTTTCGATTGCCTTTTTACCACCAACCCTTATTTCGGGTATTTTTGGGATGAATTTCGTGGTAATACCGATGCTAAGTTCAGAATGGGGCTTCTTAGCATCTATTTTGTTGATGGTTTTATCGTCATCATCAGTTTTGCTTATTTTCAAGCGTAAAGGTTGGATTTAAAGCTACAATAGACTAAAATAGTCCGCATCCTTTTCAACGGGAAAGACTTTTCTGTAATCGCTGATGATGCTTTTTTCAATTACATGGGTTTGTATATCCTCGTCTTCCGATTTTTTATATATTATTTCGCCCAAAGGGCTTATAAGAGAACTATCTCCTGAATGATATATACCATTGCCATCATTTCCTATTCTATTTACTCCTAGAACGTAGGCTTGATTTTCAATAGCTCTCGCTAATAACAAAGCTTTCCAATGCTCCGTTCTTTTTTGAGGCCAATTGGCTACAAATAACAAAAGGTCATATTCAAAATTTGGGGTCCTTCTTGTCCAAGCTGGAAATCGCAAATCATAGCAAACCATGGGTGCAATGTTGAAGCCTTTGTATTGAATTACTTTTTGAGATTCACCTTTTACATAATGTTGATTTTCTTCACCCATCCTGAAAAGGTGGGCTTTGTCGTAATAATGGGTTTCATCTTGGCTCACAAAAAGAAAACGATTAACAAATTGCCCTACTTCATTTTTTATAATAATGCTACCACATATAGCTGCATTCTTTTTAATTGATTGTGCTTTCATCCAAGCAATCGTCTCACCCTCCATGGTATCGAAATGGAACTCCGGTTTCATGGTAAATCCTGTGCTAAACATCTCAGGAATTACAATCACATCTGTTGCTCCAATATTTGAAATTTTTGCTGCAAACATATCAAGGTTTGCCTTGCGATTCTCCCAATGCAAGTTACATTGTATGCTAGTAATGCTAATTTTCATCATTATATTTTTAATAGTTTCTCAGCAGCCTTTTCGAGTGTTTCATTTCCTTTGGCAAAACAAAATCGCAATACATTATGGTCGTTTTGTTTATGGTAAAAAACGGATACGGGTATGCTGGCAACTTTATGTTCTATGGTTAGTCTTTTAGCAAAATCAAGGTCTTTTTCTTGGGTTATTTTACTGTATTGTAGTAGCTGAAAATAGGAACCTTGACAGGGCATTAACTTAAATTTAGATCCTTTGACCAATGACCTAAAATAATCTCGTTTTTCTTGGTAAAAAGCATTAAGTTGCATGTAAGCATCTTTATCATCCATATAGTCAGCCACAGCATATTGAATGGGTGTATTGGTACTAAAAGCTATAAACTGATGGGCTTTTCTTAACTCAACAGTAAGATTACTTGGAGCCAAAATATAACCCATTTTCCAACCTGTGGTATGGTAAGTTTTACCAAATGAGGAAACGATAAAACTCCTTTCAGCCAGCTTAGGGTATCTTGCTACACTTTGGTGCTCCACTTTATCAAATATGATATGTTCATATACTTCATCGCTTACGATAACGATATCCGTATTTTTAACCAATTTCTCAAGCTTTTGCATGTCCTGCGCGCTTAGAATACTGCCACTCGGGTTATGCGGTGTATTTATTATAATAAGTTTTGTGTGGAAGTTAATAAGCTTTTTCACCTCATTCCAATCAACTTTATAATCCGGTTGTTTTAACTCCACATAAACCGCTCTACCACCATTTAATTCAATGGCGGGAACATAACTATCGTAACAAGGTTCTAACACAATTACCTCGTCACCTTCTTTAATCATAGCTGAGATAATGGCGAAAATACCATGTGTTGCACCTGGTACAATAGTGATTTCTTTGTCAGAATCATACACCGCGGAATACAATTCCTCAGTTTTGGCTGCAATTTTCTCCCTCAATTTTATAACCCCAGGCATAGGTGCATACTGGTTCATTCCAGCTTTCATATAATGGTTGACCAACTCGGTAAGTTTGGGATTGACATCAAAATCTGGGAAGCCTTGAGCTAGGTTGATGGCTTGGTGCTCGGTGGCTAAGGCGGTCATTACAGCAAAAATGCTAGTACCACTTTTGGGTAGTTTAGATTTAATTGAACCAGGGAATTCCATACCAAAGCAATTTACGAATTAGAGTTTAATTTCAATGAAATTGTTCCATTCCATTTCTATGTTATTGGTTTTATGAGATTATATTTATCATCAGAGATAAACCTTAGTTCAAATAAAGTTTATTTGCCTAGATTATATTTTAAGTCATTTTTTAATAATATTTTAATAGGATGCATGGTGAAATTAACAATTACTGCATATTTGCGAAAATATTTTTTAAAAGATAAGCATCTTAAAAACAGTAGGAAAAAATTACTTTTGAAGACTATTTTAAACCCCCATTGTTTAAGCTATAAATGAAATATAACCACCAAATTGTTAGATTAATTGAAGAGTTTTCAAAGGCATCTAACCATGTTTTAGATCACGTTGAACTTCAAAAAGCCAAAACAAGATACCAGCAAAACATGTCGAATAATTTCGATTTGTTTATAAAGCAGTTAATAAATGTTGGAACTTTTACCAAATTTGCATTTGAAATAAGAACTGCAACCAAAGCCGAATTTGAGGTACTCTTAACAAAAAATACTTTTCCTATTATTTTTTTTAAAAAATCGGATAAGGTTTTAACGCCAATTTTGCTTAAGCATTTTCAAACTACTAGTTATCAAACCATAGTTTTTGAAGATGATAGTGAACAAAATATTGAATATAATTCTATTGAAGTAATAGCCAAGGAAGCTAAAACCATTAATCAATTGGTTTTAGAAAATGATTATCAAAATCAAAATGGAGAAAGCGATGATATTGTATTTATCATTGGATTTCATATTGGGTCTATTTTAAACTCGGAACATAAAAAAGGAATTACTCCCTTTCGAAGATTTTTAAGTTTATTAAAGGCAGAAAAACGCGATATAAAATACATCTATTTCTTTGCCATATTAATTGCCATTATCAATTTAGCATTGCCACTTGGCGTGCAAGCCATAGTTGGATTAATATCAGGCGGTTTGTTATTAGAATCGGTCATTATATTGATTGCCTTAGTTATTGCAGCTACTGGTCTTTCTGGCTATTTACAAATTCAGCAATTAAAAATGGTGGAAATACTACAGCAGCGTGTATTTGCAAATGTTACTTTTGAATTTGCCTGGCGATTGCCACGCATAAAAATTGAAAGTTTATTAAAGCATTATACACCTGAAATGGTTAATCGTTTTTTTGATGTTTTAAATGTTCAAAAATCATTACCAAAAATTTTAATAGACTTAACTGCTGCTTTAATTCAAATACTATTTGGTTTATTGCTACTATCACTTTATCACCCGGTGTTTATTGGCTTTGGATTTTTTATCTTAGTGGTTATTTTGATTATATTTTATACAACTGGCAAAAAAGCACTTGAGACTAGTATTTATGAGTCGAAATATAAATACAAAGTAGCCTATTGGTTGCAAGAAATTGGTAGAAGTATAACCTCCTTTAAACTAGCAGGAAACTCAAATTTACCTATTCATAAAGCAGATAATTTATTAGCTAATTATTTAAAATATAGAAACAAACATTTCAGTATTTTGGTGAAACAATATGCTGCCATTGTATCGTTCAAAACATTAATTACAGCTTCACTATTAATTTTAGGTAGTTTTTTGGTGGTCAATAGGCAAATAAATTTAGGTCAATTTGTAGCTGCCGAGTTAATTATTGTATTAATCATCAATTCGGTTGAAAAGCTTATTTCTACCCTTGAAGTGGCATATGATTTACTAACAGCTTTAGACAAAATTGGACATGTGACCGATTTGGAAATCGAAAGTAATGAAGGTCGTGAATTGCACGATTTAGAAATAGAGCAAAAACTACTTTTAAAAATTAGTAATTTAAGTTTTAAATACCCAAGTAGTAAAAAAAGCACATTAACCAATGTAAACTTTGAGATTGGAAAAGGTGAAAGAGTTGCCATAACTGGCCATAATGATAGCGGAAAAACTACTTTTATTAAAACCCTCTCAGGTTTGTATTGCAACTTTGAAGGTTCTTTCACCTTAAATGGAGTTTCATTGCGCGAGCTGAATATAGATTCATATAGAGGCATTGTTGGTGATAATTTATCGCAAGATGATGTTTTTGAAGGAACTATAGAAGAAAATATAGCCTTGGGTCGCGCAGGAATTGCTTTTAAGGATGTAATGAATGCAGTAGAAAAATCTTGTTTAACTGATTTTTTAGCCCAATTGGAGCATGGATTGCAGAGCAATGTTAACCCAGGCGGAACAAATTTCCCCAAAAGTGTTGTTCAAAAAATATTGTTGGCTCGCAGTTTTGTTCAAAAACCTAAGTTACTAATTATTGACGACTTTTTTTATAACATGAACCAAAAAGAAAGTGCCATTTTGGTTAATAATATTTTTGATAATAAGGACTGGGCCATTGTTATTGTTTCATCCCAAGTGGGTATTTTACAAAAATGTGACCGCATTTATTTAATGCAAAATGGTACTTTTACCCAAAATGATACTTACCAGAATTTGAGTCAAAACAACCAATTAAGCTCATTTATTAATTAATAATTCATCCCAATTTATACTAATAAAATGGATCAAAATCCTTATAATAATACGCTGAACGAGTTTAAAAATAGGAGCCTTTATACTGTTCAGCTTGTAAATACACCTAAAAAGTTTAAAACCATTAGAAATTGGCTTCTAGGTGTTTTTTTATTGGTATTTTTAAGTTTGTTTTTGCCTTGGCAACAAAACATAAATGGCAAAGGAAAAGTTACTCCTTTTGCACCTGAAGATAGGCCACAAAATGTTCCATCCATTATAGGAGGAAGAATTGAAAAATGGAAAGTAGTTGAAGGTCAATTTGTAAAGAAAGGTGATACTTTGGTAATAATTAGCGAAGTTAAAGAAAAGTTTTTTGACCCAGAATTATTAGTTAGAACCCAAAATCAAATTGTTAACAAAGAAGATGGATTAAAAGCTAAAAACCGGAAAATTATTGCATTAGAAAAACAAATTAATGCACTAAAAAACAGTGTGGCTATTAAGCTTAAAATGGCTAAAAATAAGGTTTTGCAAGCGCAATTTACTGTAAAAGCCGAGAAAGGAAATTTTGATGCAGCTAAAACCAATGAAGAACTTTCTCGCAATCAGTTTGAACGTTTAAATGAATTGTATAAAAAAGGATTGGCTTCATTAACCGAAATTCAGAATAGAACCAATAAAATGCAAGAAGCAAAATCGAAAGCTATAGAAAGTGAAAATAAATATGATAAAGCTGAAAACGAGCTTATAAACGCTCGTATTGATTTGAATTTTATTGAGGCTGAATATTTAGATAAAATTTCGAAAGCAGAAAGCATTTTAGAAGAAACGGCAGGAGAGCTTTTTGAAAGTCAAGCCGAACTTATAAAACTAAGAATTGAATACAGCAATTTATTATTGAGAAGTGGATTTTATGCCATTAAAGCTCCACAGGATGGTTATTTGGTACAAGTTTTAAAAGCTGGCATTGGCGAAACTATAAAGGAAAATGAAAACTTGGCCACTATAGTTCCTGCTAATACTAAAACTGCAGTTGAAATGACAGTAAGAGCTTTAGATATGCCACTTTTATTTAAAGGTTGTAAAGTTCGTATTCAGTTTGATGGTTGGCCAGCTTTGGTTTTTAGTGGTTGGCCGAGTGGAAGCGTTGGAACTTTTGGAGGTGTGGTTCAAGCCATTGATAGAAATGCTGATGAAAAAGGAAATTTTAGAATTTTAGTAGTGCAAGACCCAAACGATGTGCCTTGGCCTGAATTAATTCGCGCTGGTGGTGGCGTTTATGGTTGGGCCATGCTTAATAGAGTGCCTGTTTGGTATGAATTATGGCGTCAGTTTAATGCTTTCCCGCCTGATTTTATGGACGAAGCCAATCAAATGAAAAAGGATGCTGACACCAAAACAAAAAAAGATAAATAACTATGAAATTAAAGTTGATTTTATTTGGTTTTTTATTTTGCGTTTTCAATGCTTTATGCGCTCAAGATTCTTCTGTGTTTTCGTTCCAAGATTTTTATTCACAAGTAGTCGATTTTCATCCGGTTTCAAGGCAAGCTAACTTGCTAACTGAAAGTGCCAAGGCAGAATTGTTAAGTGCTCGTGGAGCTTTTGATCCAGTAATTAGTACCAATTACGAAAGTAAAACCACCGATGGAAAAAATAGCTACACCTATTTTGAGCCACAAATAAAAATTCCAACCTTAATTGGTGTAGATGTTAAAGCTGGTTACGACCAAAGCGATGGAATAGCCGTAAACAACGACCGAATAAAGATTTTAGAGAACAATGGCCAATATATACCTCAGTATGGGCAATACGGTATGCTTTATGCAGGCGTAAATGTACCAATTTTGAGAGGTTTACAAACTGATAGTCGCAGGGCGACATTGCTCCAAGCTCAATATTTACAAGGATTGAACGAGGCCGAACGTATTAAAGTAATTAATAAATTGCTTTTAAATGCAGCCAAAGATTATTGGGAATGGCAATTAGCTTACGAAAAACTTAAGCTCATACAATTAAGTTATCAATTGGCCGAAAACCGATTTAACTTTATTAGTAGCCGTATAAAAGGTGGCGAAGATAAACCTATTGATAGTGTGGAAGCGCTGATTGAACTAAAGCGCAGAGAAACACTTTTGTTGGAAACAGAAGTTGAATTTAAAAATGCAAGTTTAAGCATAAGTAATTATTTATGGAGCAATAAAAATGAACCTTTGCAGTTAAAACCAACTGTTTATCCATCGGCAATTGGTACCGAAATTAAGAAAATAAGTACAGACTCCATGCAGCGTATGCTAAGCTATACCGAAGGCAATCATCCCGAATTGATGAAATTGCAGTTTAAAAACAAGCAATTACAAATTGATAGAAAACTGGCTATTGAGAATATAAAACCTCAACTTAACATTGAATACTATCCTTTTCAAACCTATAGCAAAGGAACTCAAAACGATGTAAATAATATTTTTAGCAGACAGTATAAATTTGGTGCAAGTTTTTACAGCAGTTTGTTTTTAAGAAAAGAAAGAGGAAAACTACAACAAGCTAATTTGAAACTTAAAAATATTGACTTTGAAACAAAACTGACCAAACGAGAATTGGTTAATGAAGTTTTCGCTAATTACAATAATTTACTAAACCTTGAGCAGTTGATTGGTATTCAAGATGTTTTGGTTAAGAATGCTGTAACATTGCGCGATGCAGAACAAACAAGGTTTGAAAATGGTGAAAGTTCATTGTTTTTAGTTAATACGCGTGAGCGAAGCTTAATTGATGCCCAAATAAAACAAGCTGAAATTAAAAGTAAATACGCAAAAGCTAAGGTTCAATTGCAATGGGCAAGTGGAATTAGACTTTTTTAAAATGATAGCATGGAGATTAATTTTCCTGTTTTTTTTATGTGTAGTATATATCCAGTTTTTTTTATCAAACCATTTTCGTAAAATCAAAATATTTTGTTCACATTTTATCTTCTTATTGTTTGCTGATAATGAGATAAAAAATGCATGATTTGTTTTGTGTATTATGTGTTAGTTTCTTCTAAAGCAAGGGTATTATTTTGCCTTTTTATTCAGGTTAAATAAACATGCTTACATCACTCACCATTATCAATTCTAAAGTTTATGGCAAGGCTGAAATTCGCTTTAATGATTGCGATAGTCTTCAGCTGGTTGGACCCAATAATATTGGTAAGTCAACTTTAATATATGCGCTTAATTTCCTTTTTATTATTGATGGAAATAAGATGACTTTCTCTGGAAATAGAAAGGGAGATAAAGACACCATTCACCATTATTTTCCAAATCCAAATCAGAGTTATATTGTTTTTGAAATTTTTAAAAAATCATACTACTGCATCCTTTTAAAGCGAGATGGAGAAGGTAATTTAGAGTATTACAAATACCCAAGTGACTATAAGGAAAGCCATTTTGTTGATGCTGAAAAGCGCTTAATGAAATTTGACGAAGTGCAAGCCAATCTGGCCAAAGAAGGGTTTGAATTGGAGGCCTTCAAAGACAAACGCGAAGTATTTAATTTTGTATACCAACGTGGTAGAAGAAACAATGGTGTAGTATGGCTTGACGATAACGTGAAGAGTGATGGTTTGAGTAATAATTTTTCTAAAATTTACAGGTATCTTATCAATACAAAATTGATTACGAACAAAAACCTGAAAGAGGCCTTAATCATTGCTGATAATAGGGAAAATGAGGTTCTGAACTTTAGCCAAAAAAACAAAAAAGACATTTATGACTTACGTAAAATCAATAATGAGATCCGTAATTTAAGATCTGTTAAAAATGAGTTTGATGATTTTAGAGAAATCGTAAGTCAATATTCGGCTAAGAACAAAATTATAAGTCAATTGTATGCTGCATTTACTCAAAACTATGAGCATACATTGCCAAGTTTGCAAGGCCAATTGGTTGATAAAACCCAATCAAGAGCTAAAATACATACTGAAATAAATGAAGATTTAAATCCTAAAAAATCAGACTTAGATAGAAAAATAGGAGGGAAGGTTGCCGAAATACAACATGAAGCTGAAAAGCTAAATGAAAAGGAAGCTGAGTTATTTGCCATCAACTCATTCGAACCTGAAAAAATACTCAATGAAAGTCTTGCCAATTTTGATAAAAAAAGGAAAGAAATAGAGAGTAGACTCACCATGATTGATATTCAAAAACTGAAATCAAACCAGATTGAATATAGGGTGATGAGTTTGAAAAACCAGGTTCAAAATTTCGAGAATCAAATCAAGAACTACAGTGATTTGTTGATTAACAAAATAAGTGGTAACAAGGATAACAGAAAGCTATTAAATGCCATATTAAGTGAGCAAGTGAAGGCATTACCAGGCAAGCAGGTGAAGAAAGCCATTCACAAGATTAGTGATACCTTAAAAATATTTGATGGTGAGATTGACATTTCGAAAAATATTGTTCAAAAAGACTTTGAAAGTATTGAAGAGATAAAGGAAAAATTAGAACAAGCTAAGGCTGAATTGAAGAGCCAAGAGCAATTGCTTGAAACGGTTAAAGATATGGAGAAATCTCAGTCTGACTTACAAGTGATATTGAACGAAATTGAAACCATCAAAACTAAATTACAAAAGATAAAAAGCAAACCTTCTCTTGTTAAAAATATTGAGAAATTGAAAGGTATAATCACTGAAATCAATACCCAAAAGGAGCAGTTTGAGAATGATTTGAAAGCCATCAGTAAAAAGATTGCTCAAAAATCAAATGAACTGAACGAGATCAATGATGAGATTAAGAAACGTGGAGATAGGATAGCTCAGTTGCAAGATTTTAAACGTGAACTTGAATCTTTAGGTTTGGTGGCAGATGAAGACTTTGAAAGTACTGAAGATTTGGATTTGCTTTACAATAAAATCAAGCTGAACCAAAATGATAGGTTTACTTTAAAAATCAACAAAGACAATTTGTTTGAAAAGTTAAGAGATAAACTTCAATCAACTTTTGCAGATGAGCAAGATTTTATAAGGTATGTGGAAGAAGAGATAGCTTTGATTGATGATAAAGAACGAAGCATTCAATCACTTTTGGAGAGTATCAGTACCCAGTTTGCAAACCCTGCTTACACCTTGTTGAAGCGTTATGATGAGTTTAAAGAATTTATAAATAATAAGTTCAACCATAAACTATCTCAAAGCCGTATTTCTGATATTGAAAGTTTAACCATAGAGTTGGTAGATAACAAAAAACTTGTTGAAGAGGTGAAGAAAATCAGCCAAATTCAGCAGGTGAAAGGCCAATTGATGTTTGAATTTGATCATTCTGAAAACTTAAAAATTCTTGATGCTTATTTGGAAAGTGGTAAGAAAATAGATTTTGAAAATTTGTTTGATATAACCCTTCATTTGACCCGCAAAGGTTCTACCAAGCCTGTGGATTTGAATGAGCAGATAGAAAGTGATGGAACGGACAAGATGATTCGTTTGATGATTGTGATGAACATCATCAATCGTTTGGCCATTGCTGATGATGAGAATAGAATTGTGTTGTTTATAGATGAGGTGGCAACGATAGATAAGCAGAATCGTCCTGAATTGGTAAGGTTTTGCAGAGAGCATTATTTCATTCCTATTTTTGCTGCTCCTGATGCGGTTGCAGGCTTTGGTAAGTATTACTTTATCTATCCTAATGCAGGTAAGATAAATGTTAACGAGAAAGTGAATGCCATGTATGGTGAAACTAATACGGTCGTGGCAAGATAGAAAATGAATATTGTAAGCGACTTTTTTATTAACCTGAAAACTGAGAAACGAATGGCCAAAAGTTCGGTAGGTTCGGTTGTTCGCAATTCAAAGTTGTTTAAACTAATGGAACAGGCAAATGCTATCGAATTTGAGAAAAAGGGCAGGGGTAGTAATTTGATAATTGTTAATCAACTTGTATTTGATGAGATTTTTAAAAGTCAAATAAATAGTGGTGTTATCAATGTTAATTCAAAAATTGATGCGGCTAAAAAATTTGGAAATAGCAAGAGTATAGGAGGTCTTGAAACCAACCCCTATTATTTTTATCGAGGAAATAAGAAAATTAAAGTCAATAATGAACAAATAGACTTAGGTTTTTATACCAACAAATTTGGTTTCTTTGGATGTAGTAATGTTTTGGTAGAAACTGAAAAATTATGTTGGATTGAAAATAAAGATTGTTTTGAAGTGGCAGAAAAAACCATAGGCGAGGCCTATGTATTCGTTCATAAATATGGAAGACTTGGGCAAAATGATTTTTCCAATTGGCACGTAAATGAAGTGCTATTCTGTCCTGATTATGATTTTACAGGATTGGAAGAGTATTTGTATTGTAAAGAGAATATTTCCAATACCACTTTATTTATTCCTTCAGATTTTGAAGAAATATTAAAACTGTCGAGAATGCCTATAAAAGGCGAAATGAAAGATAGGTTGAAAAATACCAATGATGAAGTAGTATTGAAGATTAGAGATTATATTTTGAGAAATAATAAATTCTTAGAACAACAAATTCTATTTAATTAAAAATATTGTAGAATGTTAAAAGCAGAACCAAAAACCATACTCAACTTTTTAGCTAATCATTTTGATAGCTTAAAGGATTTGTTTGATATACAATCGGATGAGGGCATTATTCGTAAGGAGCAACTTTTGCAAGTGCTTTCTGAAAGAAATGATCCTATCGAGACTCAGCTAATTGATTACAAAATCATTCGCAAAATTGGTGATGATTTTGAATTCAGGGATACTTACTTCAAATTGTTTGAATTCATCTTGAATGAATTTAGACCCCTATTGCCTGAAACCATTCAGAAATATGAGCAATCCATAGGTAAATTGTTTCATAAGATTCGTGAAGGCATCAAAGGCGATAACCTCATTCTAAAAAATAGAATAGACGATTTAAACAATGAGATTAGGGAGTTTAGCGAGGCTGTTGAGAAAAATACTATCCGTTTATTAGCTGAAACAAGAGAGCTAAAATCAAATGTTGAGAAGCTAGATTATAAAGAGAAAGTGCGTAAGGCCAGTTTCTGGATTGATTATTATATCATTCCTCTAAACAATATTCTTGACATTAATCACGCTGAAAGTATTACCAATAAGTTATTTGATATTTCGCAGTATGTAAATGTGCGTAGACTCAATTTTAATGACGAGAACATACGTTTGCAATTTGAAAAACTCTATAATTTCTTGGTGATGACGAATGACAATTTGCTTCGGCAGTCAAAATTATTAACCAACGAATTGTTGCCATTAATTGAGCGTATCAGAACAGAATCAATAATACTCACGGGTTGGATTGAGTTTTTGAAACAACCTTATAAATCGCCTGTTCCAAAAATATTCAAGCCTGAAAGACATTATCCATACAGCAACGACATGTACCTTAATGCTAAAGAATATTTAGAACAGTTTGTTACAGATGAGAACATATTGATGGAAGACCCTGTGGCCAACAGCGATAAGTGGGTGTTTAACAAGGAGCTTTATAAAGACAGAATGCTGCAACAGTTGCCAATTGATAGTTTCTTTGATTGGTGTGGATTGACGCTTAGAAGTGAATACAAAGACATAGAAACCGATAAGTTTTTTGCGCTAACAGGCTTGCTTTTTGAAGATGATATTATGTTGGAGTTAGACGAAAAAGAGCCAGACCGAAAACTCATCAAAACCAGTCAAATGACATTACGTGTACCAAAAATTAAGATATTGAAATATGGAATTTCCTAGATACCACAAAGACATCGTAAGCGATTTAATGGGCGGTAAGTTTATACTTGCGAGTGACCCGAAGTTTGTTTCTCTAAAAGAGAGCGAAGATTTTTATGCCAAGTTTTTTAGAGAGAGTTTTGCATACGAACTAGAAATAAAAACCGATTTTGCTTATATTCTTTCTTATGAAACAGGCGAACAATTTAGCCGTGATATCTGTCTTTTCTTTGCTATTCTTAGTTTTGAGCTAGACAAGGACGGAAAGAATTTTTTAGAAGAAATTCAATATGCGGAGTTTGAAATGGATAAGATTGATGAATATTTTCATAATTCATCTTATGCCGAATTGGTTTTGAATAATAACCAAATGAAAGACAGCTTTAGCAGAAAGCAGTTCTTTACTACCTTGAATCGTAGGAATATTATCGAGAAAACGGCAGAGAATAAGTTTACATTTACCCAAGCATACAAAGTTTTTGTTGACTTTGCAGCCGACTTTGCCAAAGGCAAACTTACTGTGGCTGAGTAATCTATATTATTCAGTGTTCGATATTATTGCATTTTTGTAATTGCCTATTCAAAATGTCTGTTTTGAGATGATTATTTTTTGAGTTGGGCTGCCAAGTAAATGTATCTAATCTCTTTACTGTAAATATTTTGCTTGGGTCGGATTTGTAAAGTTGTTTTGTGAAATTGTCTTCCAATTCTTTTAAGTGGTCAATGTCGCAGGGTAAAAGTTTTTGTTGAGTTGCCAATGCTCCTAAACTGTCTATGGCAGTAGGTTTTACACCTTTGTTTAATGAAACAGAAACTGCTTGATTATTGTCAATACGTTGCACAATATAAAGTCCATTAAATGCAGTGTCCACATAAAAAGTGTTGAACTGGGATCGCCCTCCTGTTAAGTAAATTGCCACATCTGTTAAGCAAGGTGAAGGTTTGCTCACTATTCTTAAATTGGTTCTATCTATTGGTTGGTTTGGATATAATTCATTTAAGGCTTGTTGCATTGCCAAAGCACCAACTACCAAACCATCACACAAATGTCCGTGAAATTTTTCAAGGTCGTTGAGTGAAATAGTTTGCTGGTGTGTTAATCTGCCTTTTGAAAAATCGGTGTCAATAGTTTTAAACGAAATTTGTTTGTTTGAACTACAAGCCGAAAGAAAAACAACTAAAATTATAAGATAGTTTCTCATATTACTTTCAGATAAATTAAGATATAGTATAAGCCAGTTAGTACGAAAAGTAAACCTGCAATTACTCTCATTACTTTTTCTATTTTGGTAATAGCATTAAAATACTTGCCAACTTTTTGCATACTGAATGCAATTAAGAATGTGAAAAATAAAACCAATGAACCTGCCCCAATGGCATAGAAAAATGGTAAAGAAAATCCTATACTGCTTTTAATACTCATAGGAATTAAAATACCGAAATACATTGCACCACTATAAGGGCAAAAAGCCATTGCAAACAATGCACCTATAAGAAATGAGCCTAATAAACCTTTGTCTTTAAATTTATCTTGTAGTTTTTCTGTAAAGTTTGTTTTACCTAAAAAATTAAGTTTTATAACATTCAGCATAATCAAACCAATGATTAACATTATTGGCCCAACAAATTTTTCTCCATTGCCTTGAAAAAATTTTGCAACGTGAAATTTGCTTGCTCCCAAAATGATAATTAAAGCAATAGTTGTATAAGATAATGCAAGTCCTAATGTATAAAGCAAACCACTTAACAGCACTTTTCTTTTTCCAGATAATGTTTTAGAAATATAAGCTGTTGCCGTTATATTAGTAGCTAATGGGCAAGGACTTATTGCTGTTAATAAACCTAACAGCAATGCTCCTAAAATGGGCATATTGGCATTGTCGAATAGTTGCTTTACCGTTTCCATTATTTTAAAGCCATTGTGATTTTGGATTTCAATTCAGGCATAAAAACATTGGCATCATTGGCTTTGTCAAATGCAAAATCACTCCAGTCGCTAATATTATCTTTACCGTTTACTACTTTGTTTATCATTAATGCTGTGCCGGTAGCTTGAAATTTTTCAGCTAATTTTTCATTTTTTGCATCGTCCACATCAATGATTTGATATACTATTTTTCCTGTTTTTAATTCGGCTGCAAAATACTTTTCCAATGTAGCTTTTGTATTTGCTTTCATATTCTTACAAGTTTCGCATTGACGAGTGCCGTGAAAGGCATACACTTCTAATCTGTTTTTAGTGTCAATGGTTGTGCTTGAAACTGTGTTACTTTTATCTGTTGCACATTTTGATTTATCTGCTCCACTGCAACAAGGTTTTTCCTCTTCTTTGGTAGTTGTTTTGCAAGTTCCATCAGGATTGCAGTCTTTGCTATTTGGATTTGCACAACAAGCCTTTTTCTCTGTTCCAGATACTATTGCATTTGTTTTAGTTGGCAGACCAGCTTCACTCCAGGCATTCATACCTCCTTCCATATTGGCAAGGTTTGTAAATCCTTTTTTTGCCAAAATATCATACGCTTCTTTACTTCTTTTTCCTCCCTGACAAACTAAAATAACCTGTTTGTCTTTTGGAATTAAATTCATTTTGGCTTCAATGCTATCCAATGGAATATTGATAATGTTTTTTACGTCATAAGATTGTTCGGCTATTTCATCGGCATTTCGGACATCTAATAATAGCACATCGCCTTTAATCATTTCAGAAACTTCCTTTGTAGTGAAGGCTTCTTTTGGGCTTTTGAAATTGGAATTATTGCAAGACATTACAAAGAATGTTGCGAATACTGTGAGTGTGAAAATTATTTTATTCATCTTATTTTGATTTTAAATTGTTCCGTATTTATTAATGATTGCCATTTGTCCAGCGTGATAGGCTGTATGAGAAACAATTCTTCCAAAGGCTTCTGCTTTTGTTTTCGTTCCAAATTCTTTGGTTGTAATTGCCGTTTCCCAGTCTGTATCAGTCTGTTTTTCAACAATGCTTTTTAAAGTATCAAATGAGTATATCACATAATCTTTTAGTTCTTGCAAGTTGATCCATTCGCCTGTATCGTGTTTTTCAATAACTGTTTTGGCAGTAATCTTTACATCGCTTGCACCAAACACATTTTTAGCAAAAAGTAATTCAACATCGCCAATATGGCGAATAAGAAAGCCAACCGAATTTTGTGAAGGCAATAATTTCTTCTTCAAATCACCTTCAGTAATTGAATTGATTTGATTGGTAAACCTTGTTCGGGCTTCTAACCAAAGTTCTAATAATAGTTGTGTTTGTGTTTTCATAAAATCCAATTAAAAAGATAGCCCGATAAAATCATAAAAAATGCAATTGTGCTGAAGTAGATGGCTATGAGTTTCCAATTCATTACTTTTTTTAGAAGCATTGCTTCGGGTAATGATAAACCAATTACACCCATCATAAAAGCAATGGCAGTGCCTAATGGAACACCTTTCGCTACCAACACTTGTACTACAGGAATAACACCTGCTGCATTGCTATACATTGGCACACCCATAATAACTGCTAAAGGCACAGCGTACCATTGTCCTTTATTTATGTAATGCTCAAAAAAACCAGTAGGTAAAAATCCGTGCATTAAACCACCAATGGCAATGCCAATAATGATATAAAGCGATACGCCTCTTACAATATTGAATGCTTCTTTTAAAATGCTTGGAAACCGTTGAATTAAAGTCAGATTTTCTTCTTGCAATTCTTCTTCGGTTTGAGCATTGGCAATTACATTTTGCACCCAAGGCGACAAATGTTTTTCTAATTTTAGTTTACCTAAAACAAATCCGCCAAGGATACCTAATACTATGCCCGAAGCAACATAAATGGCAGTTACTTTAAACCCAAATGCACCCGCAAAAATGGCTATTGCTACTTCGTTTACTAACGGTGCTGTAATGAGGTAAGTAAATGTAATACCCAAAGGAATACCGCCTTTTACAAAACCTATGAATAAAGGCACAGAGGAACAAGAACAGAATGGTGTAATAACACCGAAAGTAGAGGCAAACAAATATTCTAAACCATACATTTTATGACGGCTTAAAAAATTGCGAACCTTGTCGACTGGGAAATAGGAATTTACAACACCCATAACGGTTGTAATTACAAAAAGTAATAAGGCGATTTTCAATGTATCAAATACAAAGAAATTCAGGGCATCGCCTAATTTGGTGTGCTGCTGAATTGAGAAAACTGAATAAATCAGCCAGTCTGCAAAATGTTGTAACCAGTCGAACATAATTTTATTTTATTTGTAAAAACACCCACCACATTTCTTGTGCTATTTCTAAACTTCTTTCTGCATATTTTTCGGTTTGCAAATCTGTTCCATCGAATGCCTTAGGGTCGTCATATTTTATAGGAAAACGTGCTTCTGCACCAAAAACAATTGGGCAGCCTTCATCGGCATTGTTGCAGGTCATTATTGCACCAAAATTACTTTTGGGATTAAAATCGTTGTTATAGGTTTTGGAAAAACAGATGATAGGATTTTCATTTTGAGAATACATAACTGCATAAACAGGATTTTCGGTATCAGAAAGTTTTTGAATTTGAAAACCTTGTATGACTAATGTTTCAGCCACTTTTGGAAACATTGCCGTTGCTTCTGTTCCGCCAGAATAGCAAAACACATTTTTAATACCATAATGAAAAGCCATTGTTTGAGCCCAAATTTGAGATAAATGGCTTCTTCGTGAATTGTGTGTACAAATGAAATTCAAACGAATGGTTTCATTTGCTTCACTCTTTTTTTGAATATAATTCACTAATGGTTGTAATACTTCTATGCGTTCAGCAGAAATATTTTGAACAGAAAACTGTTCTATGTTTTTTGAAATGTCTTGATACATTATTTGTAATATTTTGATTTTAAGTATAAACTGGCTTTTACTAAAAGGATTAAAACAGGTACTTCAACCAATGGACCAATAACGCCTACAAATGCTTGTGCTGAATGAATGCCAAACACGGCAATGGCAACCGCAATGGCTAATTCAAAATTGTTTCCTGTGGCGGTAAATGAAATAGAAGCGTTTTTATCATAAGGTACTTTCATTGATTTATTAATGAAAAAACTTACGAAGAACATTAGTACAAAATAGATGACTAAAGGAATGGCTACTTTTAAAACATCCATTGGTAATTCTAATATTTTGTCGCCCTTTAAACTGAACATCAGAACAATGGTAAACAGTAAGGCATACAAAGTGATTGGGGATATTTTAGGAATGAATTTGGTGTTGTACCAAGTAATACCCTTTGATTGCACCAAAAATTTTCTACTTAAAAAACCTGCCAAAAATGGCACTCCTAAATAAATGGCTACGCTTTGAGCAACTTCGCCCATTGGTACAGAAATATTAAAATCGCCTAAGCCTAATTTATGTGGTAATACATTGATAAATAACCAAGCATAAAAACTGTATGTGATAACTTGAAAGACGCTGTTTAATGCGATAAGCAAAGCACCATATTCTCGGTTGCCACCGGCTAAATCGTTCCAAACAATTACCATTGCAATGCAACGAGCCAAGCCAATAAGTATTAAACCTACCATATAATCGGGCTGGTCTCTTAAAAAAACTATAGCCAATACAAACATTAAAATAGGCCCCACTATCCAATTAAGAAACAATGAAAGGGTCATTGCTTTTTTATCGTGAAAGGCTTTGGGTAATAGCGAATAATCTACTTTGGCAAGCGGTGGGTACATCATTAGAATTAATCCTATAGCTAAAGGAATATTTGTTGAGCCTAATGAAAGACTATCAAACATTACTTTAATGCCTGGAAATAAATATCCTAATGCTACACCAATAGCCATAGCAAGGAAAATCCAAAGGGTAAGGTATCTATCTAAAAATTTTAGTTTCGGTTGCATCACTGATTAATTTCTTTGAGTATGGTTTTGAATTAGCAGCATCCAGAAGTTGAACAACAAGATCCATCACCCGTTACAATTGTAGTATCTCCTTTTGTTGGGAAGCCTTTTTGCACCCATCGGGCAATACCGTGTTGCATATTTACCACATTGGTATAACCGTGATTTACTAAAAACCCTGCTGCTCTTAAACTTCTGCCTCCACCTTTGCAAACCATTACCACCTCTTTGTCTTTTGGAATTTCGGTAAAGTGATTTTCAAAATCACTTAATGGAATGTTGATGATATTATGCACATCATACGATAATGCTTCTACTTCCTCTTTTTCACGAACATCCACTAATAATGCTCCGTTTTTTACCCACTCTTGTGTAGTTGTTGGGCAAATTTCTTTTACTAATGTTTGATTTTCCATTTGTATTTTAATTTGTGCAGTTAAAAATTGTTTGATTTCATTTACATCGGCTACCCTGCCTTTTACCTTCATTTCTTCGTTAATCATCAATACAGGTGTGGTAAGCACATTGTATTTCATCATTTCCTCAATGTCTTCCACCTTTATTACTTCGGCTTCCATATTTAATTGTTTTAGGGCTTCTAAAACATTGTTGTAAGTAGTTTTGCATTTGCTGCAACCTGTTCCTAATACTTTTATTTGTGTCATTTTGCTTGCTTTTTATGTTAATCTGTTCGCAAATGTACGAACAATATTTGTAATTCGTATTATTACGAACAATGTTTTCAAAAAAATCTTTACTTCTTACAAACTTCTGTTAATGCTACTTCATCAAAAATGGTATTGAATAGCTTTTTAGCTTTAGCCCAGTTTTCTTTATTGATGCAATATTTTACGGTAGGTGGTGTAATGTCGCCTTGAATAAGACCAGCATCTTTAAGTTCGTTGAGGTGTTGCGACAAGGTAGATTTTGCAATAGGCAGTTCTTCTGCCATATCACCATGATAACAACAAGTTTGAGAATTGAGCAATTGCAAAATGGCTATTCTTACAGGGTGTGCCATTGCTTTAGCAAATCGTGCTGTTTGTTCTTGGTCTTTGGAAAAGTATTCCGACTTTGTCATAGCTTGAAATTTATATTGTTCGCAAATATACGAATTGAGTTTGTATATATACTTTTATACTTCGATGTATTTATGAATAATTAAGGTTTGGGATATCCCGTAAACAAATCATTGTCGGATATGAAAAAAGTCAGTTTTGGATTTTATTATTTTCGTACTTTCGCAGCATGATAAGTTGGTGGAAGATTCTCGGTATTGTTTGTGTGTTCTATGCCATTATTGGTGGCTTGACCATGCCGGTGCCTGATTTGCCTATTTTGGAGCAAAGCATTAGAAATTTGTATTACCATGTGCCTATGTGGTTTGGTATGATATTACTCTTATTAGCATCTATGATAAATGCCATTCAAGTACTGAACAAAAAAGACCTTAAATACGATATCAAATCGGAGGCTTATGCCACCACTGCGATGACGTTTGGGGTTATTGGATTGCTTACAGGAATGATTTGGGCAAAAAACACTTGGGGGGCCTTTTGGACCAATGACCCAAAATTGAACAGTGCTGCTATTGGGATGTTGATGTATGCTGCCTATTTTGTGCTACGTAGCTCTATAGATGACGAAGAGAAGAAATCCCGTGTTTCGGCTGTTTACAATATTTTCAGTTTCCCTGTTTTCTGTGTATTGGTATTTGTTTTACCTCGCTTAACCGATTCATTACATCCTGGTAATGGTGGAAACCCAGGTTTTAATAGTTACGACCTTGACAGCCGTTTGCGAATGGTGTTTTATCCTGCGGTTATCGGTTGGTCGCTTATAGGTTTTTGGATGTCGGATTTGAGTATCCGCACCCTATTTATCGAACATAAAAAAAATAATAATTAATCATGTCAAATATTTTAAATCTAATTCTTCTTCAAGCTATACATAGCAGCGAACTTCCTGATGCAGATAACTCAGGAAAACTATATGTAGTGGTTGCAGTAATGTCAATTTTGTTTTTAGGTATCACTGTTTATTTAATCCGTCTTGACCGCAAATTGGCCAAAATTGAAAAATCATAATTAATTTAAAACATGAAAAAGACTCATATCATTGCCATTGCCTTAATAGCTATTTCTATTGCTGCCATCTTAAGTATGTATGGGGATGCTAGCACTTATGAAGATTTTACCATGGCCGCTGAGCATAATGGTAAAGAATACCATGTGGTGGGAACATTAAATCGCACCAAGGAAAAATACTACGACCCTAAGAAAGATGCTAATTTCTTTAGCTTTTACATGATAGATGAAAAAGGTAAAGAGAGCAAAGTTGTGTATCACAACCCTGAACCAACTGACTTTGAAAGAAGCGAGAAAATTGTGATTGTGGGTAGCATGGAAGGCGACCATTTTGAAGCATCTAAAATTCTTTTAAAATGTCCTTCTAAATACACCGATAATCAGGTAAAGGCGAGTTAGTCTTTTAGGAGATAGGAGTAAGGATTGAGGCAGGAGTATTAAATTCCTAAATTTATTTTAAATTTCGTTGTTAAACCTTATTGTCTTGCTTGCTACGGATGTTATCTGATATGAAAAAATTTTGCTTTATATTTTTAGTATTAGTGCTTACGAATAGCGGAGTTTTAGCGCAATTCAAATACAAGGCCCCTGACTTTGGTATTACTTATATTAAACCTTCTGACCTAGTAGTTGAAGCAACTGTTGCGGGGATTTCTTATTTCCAAGATACAAGCATCAAGAAAATTGATTACGATTATTATAATTATGATGAAAACGGAGTTTGGTTTGTTAAATATGAACTTACCGTTCACAAAATATTTAAGGGGAATTGTGATAATAAAGTAATTTTGATTACACCTTATTATGGAGGAGGTACAGCAATAATTAATAACAAAGAGGTAGTTTTTAAAGGGAGATGGAGCCACCCTGAACCAGGACATGGTGCTCAATTACCCTATAATTATTCTATAAACAGCACAAAAATTTTTATATTAAATAAAAATAAATTAACGCAGGGATTTCCATTTATACCCAATACATATAAATTTAGGGCTTTAGGCTATGGCAGAACTATATATGAGTTTTTGGGAATAGGAGAAATGAAGTATTATGGAATAAGGCAAGGCGATAGCCTATATAAATTTAATGAAATAGAAGAACTATATATTTACTTAGAGGGGGCAACAAAACAAAAAAGAAAAGATATTACACATAAGCAATTTGAAATATTCAGTACTTATGCAAAAGTACAAGCGTATAAAGAAAAACACTTTGCTGATAGCATGTATTCAAATACATTTAATGAAAGGCTAAGAACAGGCGAAATAAACCAACTGAACAAAGACAGTTTTATTTGTAATCGTACCTATTTAAACAAAATAAATAATACTAAAACAAATGGTATTAAATAGGACTAAACCGAACACTCTACAAAAAAGGAATTATTCAAAAAACTTAAATAAGTTATTTGTATTGAATATTCTTTAATCATTAAAATTTATACCTCACTTGCAAAATCAATGTCCTTGCAGGGTCCATTTTTCCTGGCCTTGAGGCATATTCACGATTTGTGAAATTGTTAATCAAGAGTCCAAAACTCAGGTTTTGATTAGGGTTATAATTGAACCTTACATTATGCACATAATCTCCAGTTCCTGCTCTTTCAAAAAAGCTTTTTACACCCGGTAAAACGGCTACAAGGTTGTCTATCTTTTCATAAATGCTATAGTAGAACAATGAATAACCAATACTGTATTTTCGGTATTCTGCTTCAATATCCACTTTACCAATGCTTCTGTTTCTATAAGGTAATATCACATTGTATAAGTAAGAACCACTGTCAATCTTGGCTGTGCCAAAGCTTTTCACAAATTTGTCTAAATAAAAGCTCGGATCATCAAGTCGGGTATCTGAACTGATATTAACGGGTAGGGTATAGGTGTATCCTGCAATGGTTCGAATCATCACATTTTTAATTTTGCCCTCACCTGTCAGTGAAAATTCAAAGCCTGCAGCCCTTGTTTTACCTACGTTTTGGGCTTTAAATCCAATCACACCATCCGTTACAACTATTTGTCCAGTATTTGGGTCAAAATAGTAACTAGGTTTTATCCATTGGTCAAACTTAAAATCTATCATGCTATCGTATTGCTGAATAAACATTGCAAAATCAGCAGAGGCAACAAAGTTACTTATCTTAAAGCCTTGCTGTATTCCGAGTTCGGCAGTCCAACCCTTTTCAGGCACTAGGCTTGGATTGGGCAATACATTAAGGGTAGAAACCCTATCGCTTACATATTTTTCGCCAATGGTAGGCACCCTGTATCCTTCGTTATAATTTGTACGGATATAAGTTCTTTCAGCCAATTGATAGTTGATACCAATTCTTTTCAACAAACCTGTTGTATTGGGAATGGTATCCGTAACTAAATATTCATAACGCCCACCAAGAATGAAGGTAAATCGTTTGTAGTTATATTCAAGCTGGCTATAAATAGCAGCGCTTCCACCTGCAAAACTGCCTTTATACACATTACCAACACTCCACATGGTGGTGCTGTATATACCGGAATTTAATGAGAAATGTGGGTTGAATTTTATGCGGTTATTATAATCAAGGGCATATAAATTGGCAATAGCATCATTCATATCAGGAAACTTAGTTTTATCGATGATGCGCCTGATTTGATAGAACCTAAATTTGAGCGCATGACTCATTTTTCCATGCTTGTAGTCGAGATGCGGGTCAATGCTGATGATTTGATTAAGGTTTACAATAGGTTTTGTTCCATTATACTGCTTCAATGAACCCGTATCTGCGTTCTGCCAAAGAAAATAACTACCAGAATAATCAAGCATGATATTGGCATTTAATCCAAAGCTTAGATTTGGGATAGATGAAGGCCTATATCTTGTTTTTATATAGGTTCTTATTCTATGTTCGTCATTGTATTGCAAATGGCTGTTGATGCTAGTAATATTGCCACTTAACACCAAATCGAACTTACCCCAAGCTTGCTTATGGCTAAATGATAAACCAGTTGAATTAGGTTTTCCAGCTAATGAGTCCCACCAATTGATGTAACTCCTATCATAATTCTGCATAACACCTTGGTAGAATTGAATTTTTGTTTGTGGTTTTTTGCCGGGCCAACCTGTTCTCACATTCACAGTTCCATTCAAAGCTGATGAGCCATACAAAACCGATGCAGAACCTTTAATAACCTCAATTTGTTCTGCTCCTTCAATGGGAAGGAACTTCCATCTAACATCACCTAAGTCGGCACCTAATAAGGGCATATCATCAAGCAAAACTGAAACTTTGCTACCTGTATTATAGCTGAAGCCCACACCCCCACGAATGGTGGCTTGCCCATCTACCACTTGAATGCCTGGAATACGATTGATAACTTGGGATAAATCTTGAGAAGCTGTATTGTCAATTAAATAAGGTTTGATAATGCTAACAGATGTAATTTCTCTAGCAATTTTTTTTTCTTCACGGCTACCAGAAACAACAAATTGGTCAAGCTGATTTTGGAAGGGTTCGAGCTCAATATTAAAGTTGCGTATTCCAAATTCTTCTTCGTTTAGATTTCTTTCATAAAGCCGGTATCCAATTCTTGAAACTCTTAATAAGTGTTTACCAGGCTGTGTTTTGAACCTGAAAAATCCTGCACTGTCTGTAAATTGTTTTTCTCCTTTATCCAGAAGCACTGAAGCCATTTTTAAAGGCTCATCTGTTATGATGTCTGTAATCTTTCCTTGAATTATTAAATTTTGTGCTTCAGTAAAAAAAGAAAAACATACACATGTAAATAGTAATAGAAATATTTTGAACTTGCCTTTAATCATTATCAAATAGTTACTCTAATTTTTAGCTAATTTATGTCAAGTTTAAGAAATATTATCATTTACTGCTAAAAATCTTATGAAGTTTTTATGCAAGTCAGCAAACAATTATTAATTTCGGGCGGTTTTTAAGAGTAAGAAATCACAAAAACTTAAAATTATAAAAATTGTAATGGGTAATTTAAAAAAGAAATTCGCGGAAAAAGCCATGCCATTGGCTGTTGAGATTAGAAACTTCGTTAAAGAGAATGCCAATGTAGCATTAGGTGAGTTTACTGTGGAGGATGTGTATGCTGGTCAGAAAGGCATCATAGGCCTTTTAACAGAAACTTCACTTCTTGATTCAAACGAAGGAATTCGTTTCCGTGGATATACAATTCCTGAATTACGTCAATTGTTGCCAAAAGTGCCAGGTGGTACAGAGCCATTACCAGAAGGTTTATTTTATTTGATGTTAATTGGTGAATTGCCAAACTATGATGATGTTTTAGATATTCAAGCTAATTGGGCTGCTCGTTCAGAAGTGCCTGCTCATGTGTATGCTGCTTTGGACGCAATGCCTATAACTACCCATCCAATGACTCAGTTGACAATGGCAATCATGGCTTTGCAAACTGAATCTGTTTTTGCTAAAGCCTATCGTGAAGGTATCAACAAAAAAGATTATTGGGATTATACCTACGAAGATGTTTGCACCTTATTGGCTCGTTTGCCATTAGTAGCAGCTTATATTTACAGAAGAACATACAAAAATGGTGAGCATATTCCTGCAGATCCAAAATTGGATTGGGCAGCAAATTTTGCGCACATGTTGGGTATAGACCAAAATGAGTTTTACAAATTGATGCGTTTGTATTTAACCATTCATGCTGACCATGAAGGTGGAAACGTATCTGCACATACGACTCACTTGGTAGGTTCAGCTTTATCAGACCCTTATCTTTCATTAGCTGCGGCCATGAACGGATTAGCCGGTCCTTTGCATGGTTTGGCTAATCAAGAAGTAATACGTTGGATATTTGAGATGATTGACGAAATAGGTCATGACCCAAGCGAAGATGATATTGCAGCTTATATACAAAAAACATTAACAGAAGGTAAAGTAGTTCCTGGTTATGGTCATGCTGTATTGCGTCAGACAGATCCTCGTTTTACAGCACAACAAGAATTTGCTAAAACGTATATGCCTGATGATAAATTGGTAAATATTGTTTGGAAAATATACAAAGTAGCTCCTCCTATCTTAGAAAACACAGGAAAAATTAAAAACCCTTGGCCAAACGTAGACGCTCACTCTGGTGCGTTATTATTGCATTATGGTTTGGTAGAATCGGACTTCTATACTGTTATGTTTGGAGTAAGCCGCGCATTAGGTGTTTTAGCTAGTTTGATTTGGGACAGGGCATTGGGATTACCAATTGAAAGACCAAAATCAGTAACGTATGATTGGATGAAAAAAGCTGTAGCCGCTAAAAAAGCGAATGCTTAATTTATTAATATGATTTATTGAGAGGCTGTCCGAAAGGATAGCCTCTTTTTTGTTTAAAATACATTAGTTTTGTGCTATGCAAAAATCAATTCTTGGCTTGTTTTTATTTTGTGTTTTGTTGCTTACCTCATGCGGTGTTTATACCCATTCAGGAGCGAGTGTTCCTCCTGATGCTAAAACCTTTTCAGTTGCCTATATACAAAATACTGCCAGTATCGTTGCACCATCTTTTAGTCAAACATTGACAGAGAAATTGAAACAGAAATTTATCAATGAAACCTCTTTAAAACTAACACAAGAAGATGGTGATTTTGCATTTAGCGGTAAAATAACTGACTATAAAGTAGCTCCTGCTGCTGTGCAAGGAAACCAAGCCAATGCGGTAACTAGATTAACTGTTTCAATTGAAATTACCTTTGAAAGTAAAAAGGATGAAACCAAAAATTTCAAAGAAGTATTTTCACGCAATGTAGATTTTGATGCAAGCTTGAGTTTAGCCTCAGAGGAGCCAAGGTTGATCACAGAAGTAACGGCCATGTTAGTTCAAGATGTTTTCAATAAGGCATTTATTAATTGGTAAATTAGATTATATAAAGCCAGAAGGGCTTGAATAATTTAGCAAATGTTTATTTCGTTGAAATTTTATAAAATATTTCAGCGATTGATAATTAGTTAAACAATTTAATGTGCCTTTAAAAAATAATCATAATTCTAAATCGATTAGAAAACAATAACGGCTTTATCAAGATTTATAAAGGCAACGAAATGAGCACCTATACGCAAATATTATTTCAAATTGTATTCAGTACAAAGAACAGAGAAAGAACTTTTAAGGTTGAAAAAAGAGTGGAGCTATACAAATTTATTTGGGGAATATTGAAGAATAAAAATTGTCATTTATATCAAATAGGCGGCATTGAAGATCATATACATATTGTTACGCATGTCCATCCCAGCATAGCACTTTCAGCCATTATAAAAGATATTAAAGTTGCTAGCAGTGAATATATTAAAAAAGAAAACCTATTTCCAAATTTTAATGGTTGGCAAGATGGGTATGCTGCTTTTACCTATTCATTAAAAGAAAAAGATAGGCTTATTGAATATGTTAAAAATCAAGAAAAGCATCATGAAACCCTATCCTTCTATGAAGAATATAAACAACTGCTAGTTGAACAACAAATTGAATTTGATGAAAAGTACTTACGATAGCTCTATTCAACCACTTCGTGGTTGTTTTCCTTTTTTCATATTATTCACCGCATTTCATGCGGAGCTATTATTATTCAATCCCTTCAGGATTGAGAACCAACTGTCTTCTATGCAATTATATAGCATACCCCGAAGGGGTAAAATAATAATAGCCGTAGGTGAAACCTACGGAAAAATATCAAAAGCAATATTAAGAACCCTGAAGGGGTTCAATATCAAAAAACAAGTTTAGAATATTTTTGATTTTAAATTCATATATTTCTAAACGTATTCAATCTAATAAATTTTAAAAAAATTGCAATTTCAAATAATTTCAGATTATGTTCCAACAGGTGACCAACCGGGTGCTATCAAAGCCTTGGTAAAGGGATTGGAGCATGGTGATAAATCACAAGTGTTATTGGGTGTTACTGGTAGTGGTAAGACTTTTACCATGGCCAATGTCATACAACAGGTACAAAGACCGACCTTGATATTGAGTCATAATAAAACCCTTGTAGCCCAATTATACAGTGAGTTCAAACAGTTTTTTCCTAACAATAAAGTTGAGTATTTCGTAAGTTACTACGATTACTATCAACCAGAAGCCTTTATTCCTTCCAGTAATACTTATATTGAAAAAGACCTTGCTATTAATGAAGAGATAGAGAAAATGAGGTTGGCTACCACTTCAACACTCATGAGTGGTAGGAGAGATATTATTGTGGTGGCATCTGTGAGTTGTATATATGGTGCAGGAAATCCTAAGGACTATGAGAAAAGTACCATTAGAATTCATTCCGGTCAAAAAATAGGTCGAAATACCTTTTTGTTTTCTTTGGTTGATTCATTGTACAGTCGCACCACTGCTGAATTTAATAGAGGTAACTTTCGTGTAAAAGGCGATGTAGTAGATATATTTCCAGCTTATGCAGATTTTGCTTTTCGCATTCAGTTTTTTGGAGATGAGGTTGAAAGCATTGATATTATTGACCCTGTAAGTGGTAAGAAACAAGAGTCGGCCAAAGACATTGCCATTTTTCCTGCTAACTTATATGTTACTCCAAAGGATCAACTTAGAGAAGCCATGATACAAATTCAAGATGATTTGGTGGCACAGATTGAATATTTTAAAAGTGTAGGTAAATTTTTAGAAGCAAAACGATTAGAGGAAAGAACCAATTTCGACCTTGAAATGATGCGTGAGTTGGGCTATTGTAGCGGTATTGAAAATTACAGTCGCTATATGGATAAGAGAAATGCAGGAGATAGACCATTCTGTATTATTGATTATTTTCCAAAAGATTTTTTGTTGATGGTGGATGAAAGCCATGTGTCAATGCCCCAAGTGCGTGCCATGTATGGTGGAGATAGAAGTAGAAAACAAAACTTGGTTGAATATGGTTTTAGACTTCCTTCTGCAATGGACAATAGACCTTTGACTTTTTCTGAATTTGAAGGCATGATACCACAAACCATTTATGTGAGCGCTACGCCTGCGGATTATGAGATACAACAAGCGGGCGGTATTTTGGTGGAACAAATCATTCGTCCAACTGGCTTATTAGACCCTACCATCGAAGTGCGACCTTGTTTGAATCAGGTAGATGACTTGTTGGATGAAATAGATGAACGTATAAAAATGGGTGATAGAATTCTTGTGACCACCTTAACCAAGCGAATGGCAGAGGAGTTAAGCAAGTATATGACTCGATTGAATATTAAGTGTAGTTATATTCATAGTGAGGTGAAAACCCTTGATCGTGTTGAGATTTTGAGAAACCTTCGCTTGGGGGTATTTGATGTTCTTATAGGTGTGAACTTATTAAGAGAAGGCTTGGATTTGCCAGAGGTAAGTTTGGTAGCCATTATGGATGCAGATAAAGAAGGCTTTTTGAGGAATGATAAATCATTGACGCAAACCATTGGTCGTGCAGCTAGAAATGATAGGGGCAAGGTAATTATGTATGCAGATGTAATGACAGATAGCATGAAGCGCACCATTAATGAAACCTATAGAAGGCGCGATATTCAAATTGCTTATAATACCAAGCATGGTATAACCCCAACTACTATTAGAAGAAGTAAGGACGAGATTATAAAACAGACCAGCATAGCTGATGCTAAAACGTATGGTGGAGAGCCAATAGGAAGAGCGTATGTGGAGCCTGAAGAATTCAGCATTGCAGCAGATCCTGTTGTGGAGTATTTGAGTAAACCTAAGCTACAAAAAATGCTTGATGAAACCCAGAAACGAATGCAAAAAGCAGCTAAAGAACTTGACTTTATGGAAGCTGCAAGATTAAGAGATGAAATGTTTGGGCTTCAGAAAAAACTAGATGAGATGAAATAAAAAAGGCTGCCTTTTAATTAGGCAGCCTTTACTATTTATTTTGAAATGACCACTTTATTGAGGGTCTTTTCAGCGTTTTGGTTATGTGTTTGAATAAAATAAATACCATTGCCAAAGGCTGATAAATCTAATTCAATATGCTTTTGATGGGTATCATTTCTATGGCTTAAAACCAATTTACCAGTTACATCAAATACTTCAATATTATCAATAGCTTGATTTGAACTGATGTTTACCATGCCCGTTGTTGGATTAGGGTAGATGGCAATTTTTTTACTTGCATTTATTTCATTTATATTAGATGTAGGTGAAATATTTACTATTAATGTATTTTGAAGTCCAACACAGCCCTGACTTGAAGTTTCAATAACTTTTAAAGTGTCCGTTCCAATTGCATTCCATATAATTTGGATTTGATTGGCACCAGTACCTGATTGAATGATTCCTTTTGTTACCATCCAATTGAAAGTAGAGCCTGCAGTCCCTGTAACTGAATACGAAGCCGTATCTAATTTAAATACATTTGATAAACCAATAATATTACCCGTATTAGGCGATGAATTTACTGTTAAAATTAAAGTAGCAGAACTATCACAACCTGCGGCACTGATAAACCCTGTTTTGGTTTTGGTGTCTGAACCAACAAATATCAATCCATTCCATACATAAGGCAATTCACTTGTGCAAATGCTTAGATTACTTGACGAAGTACTAGTTGATTTTAGGGATAAGTTTAAAGTGGCTGTGCTATCACATCCAACAGAATTAATTAAACCTGTTTTGGTTTTTGAA
>JBBALJ010000033.1:0-34171 GCA_040403075.1 Bacteroidia bacterium | reverse complement strand
TTTATCCTACTGTTTTTTTTAGTGTCATTATTGTTTCCGCGTACTTACAAAGTGGAGAGAATGGTGGTGGTAAACAAGCCCATTTATGAGTCATATGCATTCATGAGCGACATACGCAATTGGAAAAAATGGAGCCCTTGGAATAGCAGTATAGACAGCACTTTCTATACTTTCTATACAAAACAGACAAACCAAATTGGTGCCAAACAATACATAGGAGGCAACCTTGTTGGTGTGGGTAGTTTCACTATCATAGAAGCTATTCCAAATGAGAAATTATCATACTTCTTAAGTATTAATGAAGGCTATATCACAGCTAAAGCAGCCTTCATTTTTAGCAGCATGAATGGAAGAACCAAGCTTAGTTGGGTTGATGAAGGTGATGTAGGATATAACCCCTTTAAAAGATATATGATGAGTTATGTTACTGGCAATACCGCCAAATCTTTTGATGAAGGCTTAATAGCAATAAAACGAGCCATTGAGACTAACTAGGCTTTAGACAAAGTGTAGCACTTTTCGTTTCACCTACTTTTTTCTGCATTTCATCCACTTTTTCTTATACCACTGCCTAAATTAGATTTTTGTTACCGTTTGTTCTCTTAGGTTTGTGCCATCAAATCACAGAAAAATGAAAAATCAGCACATGAACGAAAAATGGTCGAAATGGAGTCAAGACCCCGCTCAGTTCCAAAAATTTCAAAGAGGTAAAATGCTTGCAGGCGTATTTATCATACTAATAGGCTTGGTATATTTAGGCAAACAAATGGGATTACCCGTTCCAACTTGGTTATTCACTTGGCCCGTACTACTTATAGTTATTGGCGTTATCACTGGTATTAAACACTCTTTTAAAAACAAAGGTTGGTTAATACTTGTAACCATTGGTTCAATCTTTTTGGTTGAAGACATGTATCCTGAAATGGGGCTTAGCAATTATATATGGCCAGTCATCATCATTGTAGTTGGTATTGAAATGATATTGGGAGCCAACAGAAAAAAAAAGTGGCATCAAGAATTTTTGGAATCTGAAAATTCCACAAGTGAAAACAAAGATAACAACGACAAAATAAAAGATAACTTTATTAACTCTACCTCCATTTTTGCGGGAATTCAAAAAAAAATAATTAGTAAAGATTTTGGTGGTGGGGATGTAATGAACTTCTTTGGTGGCACTGAAATTGACCTGTCACAGGCTGATATTAACGGAACTGTAACCATTGAAATTACACAAGTATTTGGAGGTACAAAACTTATTGTACCTTCACATTGGGAGGTAAGGCAAGAAATAACCGCAATTATGTGTGGCGTAGAGGACAAAAGAAAAAATGTAAGCAATTTAGATGCTTCGCACCCAAAAATTTTGATACTTCGCGGAACAAGCATTATGGGGGGAATTGATATAAAAAGCTATTAGTAATATCAACAAAATATTTAAACCTTAATTTAAAAAAATATGGCGAAATTCTATTTAGCAAAACTAGTATTTAACATAAGAATAGGCGAAAATAACAGTCCACAATTTGATGAGCAATTGCGCTTAGTAGAAGCAAGAAACGAGCAAGAAGCCTTTATGAAAGCTCGTATATTTGGGGTAAAAGAAGAAGATACTTTTGTGAACGATTCGAGTAATGCTGTTAAATGGCAATTTGTGGATGTGGCCTATATCAAACCCATCCCTGAATTTAAAGATGGCTTAGAAATACAATCGCAAATTCAGGAGCATGAAGAGCCACTTCATTATATAAACTTCATTCAACAAATGGCTATAAACATTGAAAGTAAAAATGTCAAGGCCCACGAAGTAATGATACCCTAAATTGCACCTTGAATAGTGAACACACCACCTATACCTGATAGAAAAACATTTACACTTTTAGCCATATCTTGGTGGTCATTGTGGCTACTAGTGTATTGGCTTATTCTCATGTACATGGGTTTCGACTATCAAACTTCTTTGATTGATAGCGGTGTCAGCATTGCCTTACAAATTCTTATTGGCTTTGCCATCAGAAACACATTACAAAACTATCAACCAGGTAAGGATAGTTTATTTTATTTATTCTCATGGGTGGGAGGTTTAACCTTGGTTTATGTGCTTAGCTTAAAATGGGTTTTGGATAAAATTTTTATTTCACAACCCGATTACCTCTTATTCATTAAAAATTCTATTCCCGTTAGGTTTTGCATAACCTTGCTGATGGTGGCTTTCATGGTTTCGCTAAATTGGATATGGCATTATTTTATGCAACAAAAAGAAAGTCAACAACGCAGCATCGATGCAGAGAGACTTTCGCGCGAAGCAGAATTGTCGAAACTAAGACAACAACTACAACCACATTTTTTATTCAATAGTCTTAATTCAATAAGTGCCTTGGCTGGCAACAGACCCGAGGAAGCTCGAAAAATGATACAGCAGTTATCTGATTTTTTAAGAGGCACTCTGAGAAAAGATGAACAACAAATGTTGAGTTTGGATGAAGAATTAAAGCACCTTCAATTGTATTTGGATATTGAAAAAGTGAGGTTTGGCCATCGCTTAAATACTGTGATAGAAGTACAAGAACAACTTTTGGACTTGCAAATACCCGCATTGTTGTTACAACCTATTGTTGAAAATGCCATCAAGTTTGGTTTATATGATACCATTGGAGAAATCAGTATTCTTGTAAATGCATATCAGGAAGCAGGAACCTTGGTGATTACTGTAAAGAATCCCTTTGACCCCATTACTTCCAAACCCAATGAAGGAACTGGATTTGGCCTAAGTTCAGTAAATCGAAGGCTGTACTTGCTATTTGCACGCAACGATTTATTATATACAAAAACACAAGATAATAATTTTATTACCAGCATAAAAATTCCACAGATTATATGATTAAAGCGGTTCTAATTGATGATGAGCCATTGGCTAGAAGCATTGTTGAAGAATATCTTCAGACACATAGTAATATTAGCATAGTATCACAATGCAATGATGGTTTTGACGGACTTAAGGCCATAATGGAACATAAGCCAGAATTGGTTTTCTTAGACATTCAAATGCCCAAAATTTCAGGCTTTGAACTCTTGGAACTGCTTGAAGATGCACCTGCTATTATTTTCACCACAGCCTTTGATGAATTTGCTATGAAAGCCTTTGATGCACATGCCATCGATTATCTATTAAAACCGTTTAGCAAAGAACGCTTTGATAAGGCCATTGAAAAATGGATGAATAACCAAGGCAAAAAAGAGAGTACCAAAAACTTACTACATGAGGTAAATGAGAACGCAGTAAGTGAAAATCGAATCGTAGTTAAAACAGGCAATAATATCAAGATAATACCGACCCAAGAGCTCAATTACATAGAAGCATATGATGATTATGTGAAAATTCATGCAGGCGAGAATTGTTATATCAAGAAAAAAACAATGAGCCATTACGAAAAAACATTAGACGAAAAGCAATTTGTACGCATACATCGTTCTTTTATAGTAAACATCAATCAAATAACAAAGATTGAAAGCATGGACCGCGAAAACCACTTAGCAGTTTTAAAAAACGGATCCAAATTAAATATTAGCAAAACTGGCTACCCAAGACTAAAAGAAGTCTTAGGTTTGTAGTAATAAAAACGTCTCATGATATATAGATCAATCGCTGTCTTAACTCTTATATCTTTCATTGGATTAGCTAATTCCTTTGCTCAAACTGATTCTATATCCATCCATAAATCCTCATCTTACAAATCGTACATTCTTCCTGCAAGTTTAGTTGCTTATGGCCTAATTTGTTGGGGTGAGAATGGCCTACCTAGTAGTAGAGAAATTTATAATTTCCGAAACGAAAATTATTATAACTTCAATACATCCATTGATGACTACTTGGTTTATGCTCCTGGCCTAGCAATTGTTGCTTTAGATTTATGTAAGGTAAAAAGCAAGAGTGATTGGTTTAATCAAGGGCTAATAACAGCCAAATCAATGGTTCTAAGCCTTAGTATCATCAATATCTTAAAATATAGTACCCAAGTTACACGACCAGATGGAAGTGCTGACAACTCATTTGCAAGTGGTCATTCAGCTGCTGCATTTACTTTGGCTGAAGTTTTACATCAAGAGTTTAAAAACAAACCTTGGATATATGTGAGTGGATATGCCGTTGCAACAAGCGTTGCCGGTATGCGCATGCTTAACAACAAACACTGGTTCAGTGATGTACTAGTAGGTTCAGGAATTGGAATGGCAGCTACTAAACTAATATATGCTACACATGCCTATAAATGGAAAATGGAAAAGAAAGTAACGCCCATCATACAATCAAATCAAATGGGCTTATTGTATACATTTTAAAAGGTTTTACTAAACCGTTTCATCTGTCTTAGGCTCTTCAGGTTTGGCTTCAGCAACAGGGGCTGCAACAACTTTATCACCTCTGTCAATTTGAACCTTGGTAGCACTGGCACCTTTGTGGGTCATTTCTATTTCGAAAGTAACTTTATCATTTTCTTTCACTTGCTCTAACAATCCATTAATATGCACAAACACACTGGCTTGGTTTTTCAAATCTTTTATAAAACCATATCCTTTTGATTCGTTAAAGAAACTAATAACACCTTTACGAAGCAATTCTTCAGGCTCAGGAGCTGCTTTTTTAGCTACACCAATAACCATGTCTTCGGCATTTACTTCTCTACGTTTTTTTAAATCAGGAGGGGTTGAGGTAATATTACCATTTTCATCCACATAAGCCAACATATCTTCCAAGCTCTGTCCCTTCACAGCACTGGCTTTGCGCTCTTCTCTTTTTTCTGCTTTTTCTTTTCTCTTTTTAAGTTTAGCCTTTTCTTTTTCTTTTTTACTTAATGTTTCTTGTGATTTAGCCATTGTTTATTATTGTGTATTGTTTGCCTTCATAATTTCAGGGCTTAGGCTTAAAAAAGTATAGGCGATTGAAAAAATTCAGGGCATAAAGGTACACTTATTATTCGGTTTAAGACTATTGGCAATAAAAAAGCCTTCGTTATTGAGTAACGAAGGCTTTAATTTTATTTTGATGGCAGGTATTAATCAACAATTAGTTTTTGAACGCCTTTTTTGTCACCAATCTGAATGCTTAGGAAATACATGCCCTTGCTTAATGATTGAAGATTTAGCTCGGCTTTGCCATTACGCAAATCAACATTGTTGTATTCTATTGCAAATTCTTTTCCTTGAAAGTTGAACAATTGTAAAGTAGTGCTTTCGTTTTTGGCATTGTCAAATGATACAAATAATCTATCGTTTGCAGGATTAGGATAAACAGTTACATCTAAGCTTCCTTCAATTGATTTCACAGAGTTCACATATTTTTTCTCTGTTTTTAATGTATCAACAGTACCATCAGGCCAAACGATTAATGCCAAACCAGCACTACCAAATTTATTATAAGTATTGTAAATTAACGAATCAATATCATTGGTTTGGTTCAAAGATTTTTTGATGTAAACAGTATCCGCTATTCTGGAGAATCCTGATGTAAATAGTACACCTGCAAGGCTATCTTTACCTGTAAAATTGTAAGTAAACTCACCTATTGAAACACTTGTATTAGCTTTGGTAAACAAGTATTTTGTGCTAGCACCAGCTTTGGTATATCTGTACTCACCAAACTCGCCATACGAAATTCCTCTTGCGATGTATAGTGCTTCACCTTCTCCTTTTACATCAGCAGCGTTAAGTCCAGTAATACCTTGGAACAACATGATTTGGTTATTTCCAAACAATGAAGCAGAGGTTTGAATATCTTTAGTAGTCACCTTAAAGCTTCTGTCTTTACCATCAGGGTTTCTGTCATAATTAAGTGCATTTTTAACCACTCTTGTAGCAACTTTATTGATGGTGTCAATACTAGAAGTTACATTCTTAACAAATACTGTATCCAACAAACCATGAATCATAGCAATGCTGTTATTATCTTTAGTAACATTAAAGTTTGGAATACTATATAATACTTGAGAAGTACCTGATTTTTTAATTTCGATTGTAGCAGTTCCAATAGGCAATGCCATTAGTTTTGTAGCATTTCTGAATCCTAATGTAGCTGATTTTTGACCATTCATATATACATCTACATTACCAACAGCAGCATCAGGAGAATTATGAACAAACTGTATCATTCCACCATCGCCTAAGGCAATTGCTTGACCACCTGAAGAATCAACACCAAATAAACCAAAAAAAGCTCCATTTTTATTGTTTGATGGAGATAAGAAGCCTGATGCAAAAACAAATCCACTTTTGCCATCAATTCCAGATAATGGAACATAGTATGATTTTAATACTGCAGCTGAATCATGTGCATGGATTTCTAAAATGATATTTTTAGCTGGAACAAGCAGGCTATTACTAACAGCACCATATGCAACATTTCTTACAACACTTGAACCAATTTTTACGTTAATATCAACAGCAGGTGCATCTGTTACACCATGTGCCACATTTATATAGCAATTTCCAGCAGATGCACTATAGTTTACATCATTTTGGATAAATACATTCAATTTAGTATTTAATGAGCTTGGGTTTGATGCAAATTGAGAATTATCAAGCACACCAGAAACCATAGCTATGCTGCGGCTATTGTTAGCAAGCATTAGATTAACCTTTCCCAATACCATATTACCGGAATCCGTACTTGACGAATCACAAACAGTCAAAATACTTGCACCTGAAGCAACTGTCATTAACGGACTTGCAGTTCTGAAACTCACATTATCCAATTTCATATCATTCCAATACACATCCACAATCTTCAAAAGCGGATCAGCTGCATTGTGCACCAATTGGATTTTTGCGGTTTGAGCATTAGACAATGTAAACACAGATACAAAAAGCACTGCCCACATTATCAGTTTTGTTTTTAAATAGTTGAAATATTTCATAAGTAATTGTATTGTTTTGCTGAAACGACAAATATATAAATAGATTTTATTTAGCAAAGTCGAAATTATTGCCCATTTTAGTTGCATCAATTGGGTCACAAACCATTAAAAATATGCTATATGCCTAAGAATAAATCACTTGAAGATATTTTAGCCAATCTAAACGAAGCGCAAAAAAAAGCAGTAGAACAAATCGAAGGCCCCGTTTTGGTAATTGCGGGGCCAGGAACAGGCAAAACACAAATTTTGGCAGCACGCATTGCCAATATTTTAGAAAAAACCGATGCCTTACCCGAAAATATACTTTGCCTTACCTACACCGATGCAGGCACCATAGCCATGCGAAAGCGCTTGTTTGAATTTATTGGACCTGATGCCTATCGACTTGAAATATTTACTTTCCATGCTTTTTGTAACATGGTTATTCAAGAAAACCTCGACTATTTTGGCTTGAGGGGTATTGATGCTATCAGTGAATTGGAGCAAATTCAACTAGTGCACAACATTATTGATGATTTTGACAAAGAGCATCCGTTAAAAAGATATACGGGAGATGTGTATTACGAAACAGGTAAACTGCTCAACTTGTACCAAAACATGAAACGTGAAAATTGGTCGGCTGAGCATATCAACAAAAAGTGTGATGAATACATCGTGGATATTGAAACCCGCGATGAATACTTGTATAAAAAGGATAGCAAGTATGGCAAAAAAGGCGAAAAAAAACCGAGCTATTATGAAGAAGTGAAGCGTATGAAGCAACTAAAAGCTGCTGCTGAATCCTTTGTCCAATATCAAGAAAAACTAAAAAACAGCAATCGCTACGATTTTGCCGATATGATCATTTGGGTGATTGATGCTTTTGCAAAAATGCCTGAACTTTTGAGAAACTACCAAGAAAGATATCTTTACCTATTAGTGGATGAATTTCAAGATACCAGTGGTGCACAAAATCAATTACTAAATGACCTTCTTGATTACTGGGATGAACCCAATGTGTTTGCTGTAGGTGATGATGACCAAAGTATTTATCGCTTTCAGGGTGCTAATGTGGAGAATATTCAACAGTTTGAAAAAAGATATAAAGGCATTCAAGTTATAAGCCTTGAAGAAAACTACAGAAGCAGTCAGCATATATTGGATGTCGCTACTTGCTTAATAAAACAGAACCATTCGAGGATAAACCCTGATAAGCAACTCATTGCTAAAAACAATAAGTATGCTGCTTTGGATGAAAAGCCTATGTTGAAAGCCTATCATAATAACTTTCATGAGATAGTGGGCATTGCATCAGAAATTGAAGCCTTGCAAATGGTAGGTGTAAAACTAAATGAGATTGCCGTTTTATATAGAAAACACGCCCAAGCAGAACTTATTATCAAATACCTCCAAGCAAAGAACATTGCTATAAATACAAAACGAAGGGTGGATATTTTACAGGAACCTTTGGTCAAGAAAATCATCAATATCCTAAAATATGTGCAGGCAGAAAATAAAAAGGCACATTCAGGTGAGCCCTATTTATTCGAGCTTTTACACTATGATTTTTTAAACATTGAACCCATTGATATTGCCAAAATATCGGTAAAAATAGCGAGTAAAAATTTTAATGAAAGAACCACATCTTGGCGTGAAGAATTGAAAGATTTTCATGCAGAAAAAGCAGATTTATTCTCTGATATAAAACCCTCGCGACAAATAGAAAAAGCGAGTGTTTTGCTTGAATCATGGATAAAAGATTGTGCCAATCTCACCATACAACAATTGATTGAAAAAATCATTTCAGAAAGTGGTATTTTGTTTAATGCATTAACCGCTGACGACAAAAATTGGAACATGCAATTGCTCAATACTTTTTTTGATTTTGTAAAAGCAGAATGTGCGCGAAATAGCAAAACTAAGTTAACTGATATAATCGAAACACTCGATTTGATGGAAACAGAAGGCGTGTCATTGCCTGCCGAAAGGCTTATCTATAGCGATGATGGGGTTAATTTTATCACCACCCACTCTTCAAAAGGATTAGAGTTTGAATATGTGTTTGTAATGGGCTGCACCAGTCGTGCTTGGGAAAAATCATCTAACAATTTCGACTTTAAATTGCCAGATACCTTGTTTGACATTCATACCAAAAATGATATCGAAGAAGTGCGAAGGCTTTTTTATGTGGCCATGACAAGGGCAAAGCGACAACTGCAAATTAGTTATGCAGAGCGTGATGAGAATGAAAAGGAAATTGAAAAGAGCTGTTTTGTAGCCGAGTTAGAAAGCAATGGAAACTTAGAGGTTCAGAAATGTATTGCAGAAACTGATAGTTTGATTGAATTTGAAAAACTTGTATTAGCACCTTTGCCAGTATCGCAAAACAAAGATTTGTTTAACAATACTTTTGTGGATGAGCTCTTGCAGAAATACACCTTAAGTGTTACTCATTTGAACAAATATTTGTATTGTCCAACTGCTTTTTATTTTGAAAATTTCATAAAGGTACCTGCACCCAAAAGTGCTAGTGCCACCTTTGGAAGTGCGGTTCACTTTGCCCTTGAACGTTTGTTTAAAAACATGAATGCTAGCGAAAACAAACAGTTTGCAGATGTAGAAGAAGTAGTGAAAGATTTCAAGTGGTTTATACGAAGAAATGAGGATAGCTTTACAGAAATGGAATTCAAGCGTAGGTTGGAATATGGCGAAAAAATTATTCCTGCCTATTACAATCGCTACATACATGAATGGAACAAAATAACCAGCATTGAAAGACAAATGCGTAATGTGGTGGTGGATGGTGTGCCACTAAATGGTAAGCTTGATAAGCTTGAATTTGATGGCAATTTTGTGAATGTGGTGGATTACAAAACAGGCAAATACGAAAATGCCAAAAAGAAGTTTAAACGCCCTGATAAAGAAGCAGTAGAAAAAGCCATAAGTGCTAATAAAGAACCTAGCTTTGAAGACCAACACGGTGGCGACTATTGGCGACAAGCGGTGTTTTATAAAGTTTTATTAGACTATGATAAAACCAAAAACTGGGAATGCCGAAGTAGCGAATTTGACTTTATTGAACCTGACAAAGACAGCGGTGAGTTCTTTAAAGAAAAGGTAGCTATTGTGCCTTCAGATATGGAAGTGGTTCGCCGACAAATTACAGATAGCTATGCAAAAATTAGTAAAAAAGAATTCGCTAAGGGCTGTGGTAAAGAAGACTGCAAATGGTGCAACTTCACTCAAGAATATTATAAGTAGTGGGTGGTTGATAATTCAACGGTTATATATTAACATGAGTATTTATCTTTAAGAATTAGATTCTAACAAACCTTTCACAACAATTCCTTCGCTTCTTTGTTATAATGGTAATAAACAAAAGATATTGAAAACTACTCATTATACAGAAAAGGAGCTTTTGCTGATAGAAAGCCGCAGCAGGGCTGCATTTATTAATTCATTGCATGGCTTTAAAACAGCCTCATTAATTGGCACCATTGATGCCAAGGGAAATACAAATTTGGCCACTTTTAACTCGGTATTTCACCTTGGTGCCAACCCAGCTTTGGTAGGTTTTATCAGTAGGCCAGATAGTGTTGGAAGACATACTTTAGAAAATATCCTCGAAACAAAATCTTATACCATCAACCATATCAATAAGGACATGTATGTGCGTGCACATCAAACTTCGGCACGTTATCCAAAACAAGTTTCAGAATTTGAAGCTACAGGCCTTACTGAAGAATACACTGCTTTGTTAAAAGCACCCTATGTAAAAGAAAGTCATATTAAATATGGAATAAGCTTTGCTGAAAAACATGAGCTAAAAATAAATGATACCATCCTTATCGTAGGAAAAATTGAAGAGATTATTATTCCAGAAAATTGCCTTTTGCCGCATGGGGGTATTGATATTGAAAAGGCTGAAACCGTTGCCATTTCAGGATTAGACGGATACCATAGCACACAATTGTTATCAAGACTTAGTTACGCAAAGCCAGATAAACTGCCAGAAGAATTAAAGCAATGACAGGCCAAGAAAAGCAACAAATAAACATTGTTTGGTTTAAACGCGACCTGCGTTTTACCGACCATGAACCTCTTTATTTTGCGCAACAATCTGGGCTTCCATTGCTTTTAATTTATATTTTCGAACCCTCGGTAATGGCATACCATGATAGTGATGTGAGGCATTGGCGTTTTGTTTATGAATCATTGAAGGAAATGAATGAGAAGCTGAAAAAGCATCAAACGGAGATTTTCATTTTTCATAATGAAGCTCATGTTGTTTTTGAAACACTCATTCAACATTACGCTGTACAAAGTATTTTTTCATCGGAAGAAATTGGCAATGGCCTCACATTTGAAAGAGATAACGCCATGAAAAACCTCTTTAACAGCCACCAAATAAGCTGGCAAGAATACCAAACAAATGGTATTGTTCGAAGGTTAAAAAGCCGCAAACATTGGGAAAAATTGTGGGAGACACAAATGACAGCCCCACCCAAATTAGTGAATGAACAAAATTGGAATATCATTCATTTAGATAGTAAAATATACCTAGCCATAAAAGGTCTTGAATTAAATCCAACCATCACTACCCGGAATAAAAACTTTCAGGAGGGTGGCGAATATTGGGCCTGGCGCTATTTGGATAATTTTATAAAAGAACGACACGTTAACTACAGCAAACATATCAGCAAGCCTTTATTAAGCAGAACAGGTTGCAGCCGATTATCACCTTATTTAACTTATGGTAATATTAGTATGCGGATGGTATACCAATATACTAGACAACATTATAACAACTCGCCTAATAAAAGAGCCTTAGCCAATTTTATTTCACGGCTGCATTGGCATTGCCATTTTATTCAAAAATTTGAAGATGAATGCAGTTATGAATTTGAAAACATAAATCGTGCTTATGACCAATTAATCAAACCTAAAAACGAAGCTTATTTAAGCGCATGGCAAAGCGGACAAACAGGTATCCCAATTGTAGATGCCTGCATGCGTTGTTTGGTCGCAACGGGTTATATCAATTTCAGAATGCGTGCCATGCTTGTTTCTTTTTTTGTTTTTAACCTTTGGCAAGATTGGCGTGAATTGCATTTCTTGGCGCGTCAATTTTTAGATTACGAACCAGGCATACATTACCCACAACTACAAATGCAAAGTGGTACAACGGGTATTAACACCATTAGAATATATAATCCCATTAAAAATTCAGAGGACCATGACCCTGAGGGTTTGTTTATAAAACAATGGGTTCCTGAACTCATTAAGGTTCCTACAGATCTTATTCACGAGCCGCACAAACTCAGTTTAATTGAACAGCAGTTGTATGAATGCGAAATAGGAAAACATTATCCTACCCCTATTGTTGACTTAGAGGAAACAAGAAAAAAAGCCAGTGATATAGTTTGGGGATTTAGGAAAACCGAAGAAGTTAAACAAGAAGGGCAACGTATTTTAGCCAAACATGTAAACAACCCAAAATCGCATTTAACACAAAAGAAGCAAATTAAAAAACAAAACAAACAAACCCATCTACTATGAGAACTTTCCTAAAGGCCCAATGGCAAAATTTAATCATGGTAAACTATGAAATAAATCCAGCTGTTTTGTTACCCTATATACCTAAAGGGGTTGAGTTAGATTACTTCAATGGAAAAGTATATGTAAGCTTGGTTGGTTTTTTATTTAAGGACAGCTCAATTTTTAATATACCCATACCCTTGATGGGAACTTTTGAAGAAGTAAATCTTCGTTTTTATGTGATTCGTAAAGTGGGTAATGAAACAAGACGTGGTGTGGTTTTTATCAATGAAACAGTGCCCAATAAAATAGTGGCGTGGGTAGCCAATAAACTCTACAAAGAACATTATATAGCCATTCCTACCAAGCACAAATGGGTATTAAATAGCCATATAAAAGAAATACAATACCAATGGAAAGTGCAATCGAAATGGAATAGCATGAAGGTAAAGGCTTCTTCCTCCAAACATAAAATGGAAACAGGCAGCATTGAAGAATTTATTTTTGAGCATTACTATGGTTATACAAAGGTAAATGAGCAGCATAGTATTGAATATAAAATTAATCACCCAAGGTGGGAAATTAATGCCATTCAGAACCATGAAATCAAATGCGATTTTGCCACTTTTTATGGTAACGATTTTGCCAACCTAAACACAGCCAAACCCCACTCTGTTATGCTAGCAGAGGGATCAGCCATTAGTGTTGACTGGAAACGGGTACACTTTTAAAACCAATTTGAATGAAAGGTGTTAAGAAAGAAAACTTGCCCGTTAAAATTTGTCTAGTATGTAACAAACCGTTTACTTGGAGAAAGAAATGGGAAAAGAATTGGAACGAAGTAAAATATTGCAGTGACAGGTGTAGAAACAAAAAAGTATATGAGAATAAAGATACAGAAAACATTAAGATTAATATTGGGGGATCAACTCAACATAAACCATAGTTGGTACAAAACGGTGGATGAATCGGTAAGCTATGCGTTCATGGAAATAAGAAGTGAAACCGATTATGCACAACACCATATTCAAAAGCTCATAGGCTTTTTTGCGGCCATGCAATACTTTGCTAAAGAGCTGCAAGCGAAAGGTCATCAAGTAATCTATTTACATTTAAACGATACCCATAATTTACAAAGTTTTGATAAAAATTGTGTTGCCTTAATTGCTAAACATACTTTCACCAAATTTGAATACCAGATGCCTGACGAGTACCGTGTAGATTTACATTTAAAACAATTTACCAAACAATTAGAAATACCATGCACTGCATTTGATACGGAACATTTTTATAGCACAAGAAATGAATTGAAAGATTTGTTTGCCGGAAAAAAAATGTATCTGATGGAAACCTTTTATAGGCACATGCGAAAAAAACATAAGGTACTGATTGAAGATGGAGACAAGCCAGTAAGCGGAAAATGGAATTTTGATGAAGACAATAGAGAGAAATTACCAAAGGCTCATAAACCCATCTCTCCCCTACTGTTTAATAATAACCTAGAACATATAGCCATTGAAATAAGCAAAGCCTCTATAAAAACCATTGGAAGCGTTGATAGCAAACATTTTGTTTGGCCAGTTACCAGAGCACAATCTTTGGACTTACTTGACTTTTTTGTAGCACATTGCTTACCCTTATTCGGCACATTTCAAGATGCAATGGCTCCAAATGAATGGTCTCTATACCATTCGCGTTTATCCTTTTCATTAAACATAAAATTAATCTCACCACAGGAAGTAGTTAACAAAGCCATTGAAAGTTATTACGAAAGAAAAGACCACATAGCCTTTCATCAATTGGAAGGTTTTGTGAGGCAAATAATTGGTTGGCGAGAATACATGCGTGGCATTTATTGGGCAAAAATGCCTGAGTACGCAAGCCTCAATTATTTAGAACATAATGCCCCCCTGCCACAATGGTTCTGGACGGGCAAAACCAAAATGAATTGTTTAAAAAATGCCATACAACAATCGCTTCAATATGCCTATGCACACCACATACAACGCTTAATGGTAACAGGCAATTTTGCTTTGCTGGCAGGTGTCAATCCTGATGAAGTTGATGCGTGGTATCTGGGTATTTATATTGATGCATTGGAATGGGTTGAAATAACCAATACCAGAGGCATGAGTCAGTTTGCTGATGGTGGCATAGTAGGAACCAAACCTTATGTAAGCTCGGCTACCTATATACACAAAATGAGTTCGTATTGTAGCGGCTGTTATTACGACAAATCAAAGAAAACAGGCGATAAAGCATGCCCATTTAATAGTTTGTATTGGAATTTTTATGACAGGCATGAAAACAAACTAGCCAAAAATCCACGCATTGGCATGATGTATAATGTATGGCGAAGAATGCAACCGGAGGCAAAAGCAGAACTATTAACACAAGCTGAATATTACTTATCTCATATCAACGAATTATAAATGAAAAGAGCAATTGTTTGGTTTAAGACAGATTTACGTTTGCACGACAATGAAACCTTGGTAGAGGCTATCAAACATAGCGATGAAATAATTCCTGTTTATTGTTTTGATGAAGCCAATTTTAAAACAAGCAAATGGGGCTTTAATAAAACAGGTAGTTTCAGAACACAATTTTTAATAGAATCATTAATTGATTTAGATAAAAACTTACGGACCATAGGTTCAGGATTAATAGTAGTAAAAGGAAAACCTGAAATTGAAATTGTTAAGCTTGCCCAACAATACCAGGTGCAGAAAGTATTTGCTAAAAAGGAAGTAGCATTTGAAGAATTACAAACACAAGGCTTGGTAGAAAAAGAATTATGGAAAATAACTTGCTTTTTAGAAACTTATAGCACCAGTACTTTATACCATGCGCAAGATTTACCTTTTGCCTTAAAAGATATTCCTGATGTGTTTACCAAATTCAGGAAACGTATTGAAAAAGAATGCAGCATCAGAGAAGTATTTGACAAACCCTTATCCATCAATTCACCAAGCATTGAGCCTATTTATATACCAAGTTTGGAAAAATTAGGTTTGAATAATTTTGAACGTGATAAACGATCAGCCATTCATTTTAAAGGAGGTGAAGCCGAAGGGCTTAATAGACTCCATTATTATTTATACGAAAGCAAATCCATAGCCAATTACAAACAAACCAGGAATGGATTGATCGGAGAAAACTACTCATCCAAATTTTCTGCTTGGTTAAACATGGGCTGTCTATCTGCAAAAGAAATATACCATGAGATAAAAAAATACGAAGTAAAATACACCGCCAATGAGTCGAGTTATTGGTTGGTATTTGAGCTTATTTGGAGAGACTATTTTAGGTTTATGATGAAAAAGTATAAGCATCATTTTTTTCTATCAAATGGAATCAAAAAAACAGGTATACAAACTAATAAGCATAATCCATCACTGTTTGAAAAATGGATGAACGGACAAACCGGAAACGATTTTATTGATGCCAACATGTTAGAATTAAAGCTAAGCGGATTTATGAGTAACAGAGGCAGGCAAAATGTAGCCAGCTATTTATGCCATAACTTAAAATTAGATTGGCGTTATGGTGCGGCTTATTTTGAGAAACAATTGATAGATTATGATGTATGCAGCAATTGGGGTAATTGGGCCTATATAGCAGGTGTTGGAAATGACCCCAGGGAAAACAGGGTGTTTAATATTGAAAAGCAAGTAAACGATTACGATAATAATAAAACATTTAGAAATTTATGGCTCAACAAAATATAACAGATACAAACAAGCAAGCATTCACTGATGCAGATATGGATAGAATTATTCAAATGGCATGGGAAGACCGCACTCCTTTTGAAGCCATTAAATTTCAGTTTGGTTTAAAAGAAAAAGATGTGATTGAATTCATGAGAAAAAACTCTTTGCCATCAAGCTTTCGTATGTGGCGTAAAAGAATGAAATCGCGTGCTACAAAACATACAGCCCTTAGAGAAGAAGGCATCAAACGATTTAAATGCAGTAGACAAAGATCAACTGGAAATAAAATTTCAAAAAGATAATAGTAGATGCGCGATTAATCGCGCATCTACTATAAATATGAACATAACAAAAAACTATCTATAATTTTTTCTTCCCTGCCACATACACAGCAAGTGCCTTTGTATTTCTAATTTCAATTAAAGGTGCTTGCATCAAATCAAGTGAAAGGATAGTAAAATCGGCAAATTTACCTGGTTCAATGCTTCCTTTTTCATGCTCTTCAAAAGCTGCCTTAGCAGCCCAAATGGTCATACCTTTCAATGCCTCTTCACGACTCAAAGCATTTTCTGATTCGAAACCTTTATCTGGAAATCCTTTGGCATCTTTTCGTGATACTGCAGCATAAAAAGTATACATTGGATTAACGTACTCCACTGGAAAATCTGTGCCAAGAGGCATCCAATGATTTTGATCTAAGAGTTTTTTGTATGCATAGGCATATTTTATTCGTTCATTCCCCAATCGCTCTTCTGCCCAATACATATCACTTGTGGCATGTGTTGGTTGCACAGACGGTATGATACGATACTTGGAGAATTTTTCAAAATCAGAAACATCAAGCACCTGTGCATGCTCAATTCTCCAACGTTTATCATTACTTGGAGTTAAATATTTGGCATACAAATCAAGTATCAATTTATTAGCCGAATCGCCAATACAATGCGTGTTTAGTTGGTATTTACTTTTAACAATTTTGCTTATGTATTCTTCTGCTTTAGCGGCATTGGTAACAAATAAACCAAAGTGATTATGGGCATCTGAATAAGGTTTTTTCAACATGGCTCCGCGTGATCCCAATGCACCATCACAATACATTTTAAAACTTCCTGCATTTAGTTTATCAGTCTTAATAGGTGATTTGTTTACCCATTCTGATATATTTTTATCATTCGCTGCTATCATGGCATAGATACGTATATCAAGGGTTCCAGATTTTTGCAATGAATCTATTAACAGAATGGTTTCTGGTTCAAGGCCTGCATCACAAACAGAAGACAATCCATTTTCAAAACAAATTTTCTGTGCTTCTTTAAGAGCCTCAATTTTCTCATTTAAACTGAACGATGGCATTACTCGCTCAACATATTCAACGGCATTATCAATTAATAAACCCGTTAATTTACCTTTATTACTCAATAACTCTCCCCCATCTATTTTGCTTTGAATATTCAGATTGGCCATTTCTAAAGCCTTATTATTTGCTAAAGCTGCATGTCCATCAATTCGTTTCAAAAGTACTGGAATGTCAGGAAAGGCAGCACTCAAAGATTCATTATCTGGATATTGTTTGTTGCTAAACTTATTCTGGTCCCATCCTCTACCTATCAAATAGGTTTTTGGGTTTAACGTATAAAATTCTTTGCATAAGCGTAGTAATTCTTCCGTGCTCTTCACATCATACAAGCTAACAGCATAATTGAAGGTGCCCAATCCATAAAAATGCGAATGGGCATCAATAAATCCTGGGTAGACGTAAGCTCCCTTTAAATCTGTTTTTTCGGCAATTTCGTATGCCTCCAACAATTGTTTGGTAGTTCCTGTGGCAACTATTTTTCCATCCTTTACTATGACAGCCTCTGCTAAATTGGTCAAAGAATCAAGTGTGCAGATATGCCCGTTATACAATAGTAAATCAGCCTTTCGCTTGCTGCATGAAATCAATACAAAAGCAATAAAAATAATAAATAGCCATTTTTTTATCATAAGAAAGTATTTTGACACAAATCTAAGTTAAGATAAAGAAATATTTGCTAACCTTGCCTTAAACCTTTTCAGGGTAAATCAGTCGAACACAAACGTGAACAAAATTATATTTAACATATTTCTATTATTTCTTTCTTTTGAATTAATGGGTCAAACAGATTCTAGCATTTTGGTAAGCCGTGGACGCGACTATTATGTGGAAGATCTTACATCAAAGATTAATATATCATTGTTTACCTATAATGCTAAGAATAGTTTTTCCTATGACAGTAAGGGCAAAATAGATTACCAACCTAATGAATACCTGGGTATTGGAATCAAAATCATGCATAAATGGTTAGGTTTGGCATATGTGTATGCCCCGACAAACCTTCAAGAAAAAGCCAAAGGAACCACGAAATATAGTAATTTTACTCTGAACAGTTATGGTAAGAAAATAGGCTTAGATTTCTATTATCTCAAATATGATGGTTACTATATTGCAAACACCAATCAAATACCAGAACTCAAAAAAATCGATAAACCATATTTGATTAGACCAGACATTTCTACTACTACCATCGGCAGCAATTTATACTACATTTTTAACCATAAAAAATACTCTTATAGATCCACATTTTTGCAAAACGAAATTCAAAAACACAGTGCGGGATCTTTTTTAGTTAATGGTGCTTTCTCCTATTACAATATCAATGCAGATAGCAGCATAGTACCAACAAACTTAGGTCCTAACAACAAAATAGATGCAGATGCTAGTCTTCGCAAAGGCGACTTTTATAGCATTTGTTTGATGCCCGGTTATGCGCATACTTTCGTTATTAAAGAAAAGTTTTTTATCACTTTGTCAGCTTTTATAGGAGCTAATTTCCAACAACAACAATTTTATGTTGGTAATGAAATAATTGATAAAAATAAATTCATTGTGGCACCTAAAGCCAGTGGTCGTGTAGGTTTTGGTTATAATGGTAAACGCTTTTATGCAGGACTTGCAGCCATCGGTGATAACTACACTTTGCCTCTTGGTGCAAATGAAAAGCTTAATTACTTAATGGGTAATGGTACTTTCTATTTTGGTTTGAGGTTCAATACCCCCAAAGCCTTTGAAAAGGTTTCTTCTTTCATGGATAAAATTCCGGGTATTTTGATACAAAAGGTGAATTAAGGCATTGTTTATAATGACCCTGAACGCACAATTCTCAATATGAAACAAAGCACACAATAAAAATTAGGGATAATAGATTCCATAAATATCGACAAATCAAATTTTTAATCAATATATTAGTAGGAAATGATTTAATTCGTGTTAACCAAATTATTGACTATGAAAAAAACCATACTAATTCTAGGAATATTTTTTACAGGCATTTCATTTTTAAAAGCACAAATCCCTAATCAAGACTTTGAGTCTTGGACAGGAACAGAGCCTAACTCATGGGTAACGACAAACGGATTAATGACCCCTCCATTAAATAATCCTCAAACCATATTCAAATCAAGCTCTGCCCATGCTGGTTCATATGCATGTGAACTAAAGGCCGCAAAACTTACATTTAAACCATCAGGTGTTTTTATACCCGATTATGTGGCATCTATTTTTATCGGAAAGCAAATTGGTCTTCAATCCATCAGAGGATTTGCTTATCGCAACAAACCTGCACAATTCGAATTTTGGTATACCTATAATTCAACTACAAACGATTCCGCAAATGCCTTTGTTTACTTAACAAAATGGAATACCATCTTGATGAAAACAGATACCGTTGCTATGGGTAATTTCTTTAATCGAGATAATGTATCAAGTTTCACCAAAGCGAGCATCAACTTAAACTATTTGAGCAATGCTGAGCCCGATACTGCTATCATTTTATTTTCAGCCATTACCCTTTCTTCGCAAAATGCAGGTTCTTCCTTTATCATCGATGATTTAGCATTTACTGGTGGCAATGTGGGTCAAACAGAACTTACAAAAAACTCTTTATTTTCTTTTTACCCAAACCCAAGTAAAGGTATAATAAGCATTACCTTTGATAGTAAACAAGAAGGCATTGTAGCTTCAATATTTGACTTGAATGGTAAAGAACTATTTTCAGAAAGTTTTGATGGTCAAAATCAAGGCCAAATACATACTTCAAAATTATCACAAGGAATATACCTACTAAAGGTTAATGAAACAATAAAAAAACTTATTATTGAATAAATATAAGTGCCCTCAGCCTATGAAAAACGAGCACTTTAAAATCCTTAAAAAAATTAGCAAGACACCATTAATACTTGTTAAAATCTGTTTTATCTTATGTATTGTTTTAACATGTTTTACTAAAAAAACAAATGCACAAGAATTTAGAACCAATTCAAGAAAAAAAAATCTCATTCCAGATTCTTTACAAAATGCGGAGGGACCAATTACATCAAGGCTTATTAGAGGCAAGGTAAACGAAATGTCGAGCGGCTTGGAACTCCCATTGGCAAAAATAACTGAAATGGGCACCAAGAATGCTGTTATGTCAGACATAGAAGGACGATTTACCATTCAATTAGATTTGAGTAAACAGGTTATACTTATTTGCCAATATCTTGGATTTATAACTGACACTATTATCGTAAATGAAAACAAATCATATGTTCAATTCAAGCTAGAAGAAAAGTACTTTGTGAAGAAAGACGTAGTAATATCTGCATCAAGAAAAATTGAAAGAAAGTTTGAAAGCCCTGTAACGATTGAGATGCTAAATGCATCCGACCTCCGATACAACCCTACCCTTAACATGTATGACCGCTTAACCAACCTTGCAGGTGTGGATGTAATTACTACAAGCGTTTCATTTAAAACATTAAACACACGAGGATTTAACTCCCCATATAACAGAAGATTTTTCCAACGTTTTGACAACATGGATTTGTCGATGCCAGGATTCAATTTTTCTTTAGGTATGTTAAATGGCCCATTAGACATAGACATAGAAAGGGTTGAATTAATACCTGGAACATCTTCTGCATTGTACGGACCAAATATCATAAATGGATTAATTAATAGCACCTCAAAAAATCCATTCGATTACAAGGGTATTACGGTTTGCTACAAAACAGGTATAAACCATGTGGATGGTATCGATAATAAACCTTCACCCTATAATGATTTCAGTTTGCGTTATGCCAATACATTCAACAATCAAAATTGGGCTTATAAATTCACTTTTGGTTATATGAATGCCACAGACTGGAAAGCTACAGACTACCGTGATGTAGCGAATTACAATTTTAGTAACAACCTTACAAGTTATGGGTACAAACCAGGTCCAGGAAATCCAGGCTACGAAGCGGCCAACATTAGTGGTGATGAAGTTACCAATGTTTTTGATTCAAATACAATACGTTTTTCTACCCCTGCAGGTATGATAAGTTTGGCCAAAGACCCTATAAAAATTGCAAGAACGGGTTATAAAGAAGAATCATTATTTCAATACAAACCATATAATACAAAAGCTGATTTTGCAATATTTCATCGACCAAATAAACATACTGAAATTTCATGGACTTCAAGATTAAGTGCAGGTAGTAGCAGTTTTCAAATCGACAATAGAGCGCAAATAAGTGACTTCTTTCTTCATCAACATAAAGTTGAAGCCAAAGGAAGAAACTATGTGTTTAGAAGCTATGTAATATTTGACAATACAGGCCAAACCTTTGATGCCAGCTCAACAGGTATGAGTATTAACCATGCTGCCAAATCTGATGACAATTGGTTTGCCCAATACTTATTAGCCTATTCAGGATACTTTAATACACTTAATAGTGCCTTTGCATTAGGATATGATTCTATACCTAAAGGAAATGATGCAGCAGCAAGAAAATTTGCAGATGGTAACAACAATGATTTAGCTGCCAAAGCACAAAATGTGGGTTTAGACACAGCACTAACCAATATTTTAAAAGGCAGGGCACAGTTTCAACCAGGCACAAAAGAGTTTGATTCTGCCTACAATGTTGCCATAAACCGCAGTTTTACAGATGGTGGCAGTAGGTTAAAAAGTATTTCCAAAGCTTGGTACACCGAATATTTATATGATTTCAACAGCATCATAAAACCATTTTCGCTTTTAGTGGGTATCAATTACAGACTTAACGCACCTGCCACACAAGGAACCATTTTCAATGATAGGGTTAATCCTATTTATTCAAGCGAATTGGGCGGTTTTGCACAAGTATCAAAAAACTTTTGGAATGAACGATTAAAACTTCAAGCATCGGGAAGAATTGACTATATGCAAAGATTTGACCCAAGGATTAGCCCTCGAGCTTCAATTGTTTTATTGCTTGGTAAAAAGAAACAACATAGTCTTAGAACATCCGCGCAAATTGGATATAGGTTTCCAGCATTGATTGAACAATTCAACTATATAGTAGTGCCTCACGCCACCACTTTAGGTGGGTTTTATAGTGATGCGGCAAATTTAAACTTAGTAAAAAAGCAAGCCAATGGCTCTGATTTTGTAAATGCTTATGTTCAAAGTTCTGTGAATAGTTTCCTTCGTTCTGGGGATTCTAGTCAACTCATTAAACCCAATATAAAAGATATTCAGCCCGAGGAATTAAGAAGCTACGAATTCGGATACAGAACCTTTTTGTTTGAAAGACTAGAGACCGATATGAGTTTTTATTTGTCTAATTACCGAAATTTAATTACCACACAACAATTAATTGGCCCAGTAAATACAAGTGATACCATCTCACCAAACTATTTAAAAGACCCTTTAAAAACGCAAATATATCGAATGGTGGTTAACTCAAGTGTGCCTGTTTTTGCTATTGGATATTCTTTTGCGGTTAATTACTACATGTCAAAAAAAATAAGTGTGCTTGGTAATTACAATTACAATCAAATGATTGACAATCCAGATTTTTTAAAACAAGATTTTGTAGGAGCATTTAATACCCCTAAACATAAATTTAATATTGGCTTCAATGCTGTTAAAATTAATAAATATTTTGGCATTAATACAAACCTTCGTTGGGTTGATCAAGTGAATTTCAAAGAATATAACAAGGAGGGTTTGGTTAACTCCTATTATAATATTGATTTGATGATTAGTTATAGTATTCCAAAATATAAAACCATGTTAAAAATAGGTGGAACCAATGTTACCAATGAAAGATTCATACAATCCCTAGGTGCCCCAACAGTTGGTGCAGTATATTACTTCTCGATTTTAGTTGATGACCTTATCAAATAATTGAACTATGAAAAAGACAATTATGCTGGGCTTAAGCCTTTTTATTTCTTGTCTGCAAACATTTGCATGGCAGCGTTTATCACAAAACTACACCAGTAAAGATTTTAGAGCACATCCACTTATTTGGAAATTTATCCAAGATCCAAAAGGCCGATTGTGGATGGCAAACAATGAAGGCGCTCTCAGATTTGATGGGGGAAATTGGAAACTGTATCCTACACCCAAAGCTGTTCGATCAATGAATTTTGATAAAAAAGGAAACTTGTTTTTGGCTTGTGAAGGCGATATTGGAATGTTAAAATTCGAAACAAATGGCACTAGTAAATATATCAGCTTTAAAGAAAAATTAGGTAGTATAAAAGCATCAACAAAAGGAGATAAAAATGTTTTTTTAGTGGGTTCTGATATTTACTTCACTAGTGATAAACATATTTTTAAAGTGAATGAAAGCGATAATAATTATAGCATAAAAATAATTGAAACAAACACAGTCAATGGTGCATTTGTTTGCAATAACAAGCTATATATTAATGATGCATTCAAAGGGCTATGTATACTCAACACCAACAACAAAATTGAACCGATACGTTCAGGTGAAAAAATGAGGAACAAATTTGTTATTGGAACATGCATCCTTAATAATGAATTCATTATTGCAACCAATTTTGATGGTCTTTACAAAATGAACGGTTCTGATATAACCGCAGTTTCAGGAGAAATAAATGATTTTGCATTGAAAGGCTTAGGAAGTATTTCAAGTTCAGGCAATAGTAAAATAGCACTTGGAAGTTTTAGCAATGGTGTAAAAGTATATGATGGGAATGGGAAGGAAGAAAGGGGTATAAAAATCCCTTCAAATGAAATCTATTCCACCTACTTCGATAATGAAAAAAATCTATGGACCGCCCATAGAAAAGGAATTACATACATCAATATAAATTCAAAAATCAAAGAGTTTAAAGATATAAATTTAAATGGCACCATCACTGACATGCTGTTTAAAGATAACAGGTTATTTGTTTGCAGTAGTGTAGGTTTATATATGATGAGCGATGAAAGCCAATTAATACCTATACAAGGTATAAGCGGTGAATGCTGGCAAATGATTCAAACAAAAAACAGTTTGATTATTGCTTCAACCAATGGCTTGTTCAGCTACCAAAACGGAGATATTAAAAACCTTATACCTAGCCAAACATTTATTCATGTTCAGCAAAGTCATTTATCAGATAAGATTTTTGCATTTGCTCAAGAAGCTATTTATAGCTTAGAATGGAAGAATGATAATTTTTTAGTTACTAAATTATCAGGTATAGACGAACTAGCGAACTCTTGTTTTGAAGAGCAAGACGGGACAATATGGATTGGCACCTATTATAATGGACTTAAGAAATACAAAAATACTAAAATCATAGATGCAGAGCTTCCAGAGGAGCTAAGAGATGGCAAATGCACCATCAAAAGATACGAAAACAAAATGCTTGTCATTGCTAAAGAAAAAGTGTTTTTAGAAAATGGAAATCAATTCATAATTGATGAAAAGTTATCAAACTTATTTAATCATGCGAGCAATAAAAATTTCGATTTTAAGTCTTCTGATTTTGTGTTTTGCAATAATCAAATAAGAGCATATGAAAATGGCAAAACCCTTGAATCATTGCCTATTTACACTATTAATGATAAACCAGTATCCATTTGTATTAACCAGAATTCAACTTGGTTAGCACTCGAAGACAAAATCATTTGCATTGAAAAGCAAAACACCTCAAATGTTAAACCATTGGCAAGCATCAATGGCATAAAAAATGCTTCTGGTGCGTACATTTATGATAGCCATAATGTTGATGAAAATTCGATTCCTAAAATCAATCAAAATGAATCCAATTTTACGATTGAATTTGGCATTAATTCTTTTATCAATACTGAAAAGAATGCCTATAGGTATAGAATCAAACAAATAAGTGATACTTGGTCGGAATGGCAAAAAGCAAGTATATTGAAATTAACTGGACTCTCTTCGGGTAACTACATCATTGAACTACAAGCAAAAAATGCCGAAGGTCTCATTTCTGAAAGCACCGAATTGACATTTCAATCACTCGCACCTTGGTATCTTACACGATATGCTATAATGGTATACATTAGTGTAGGTTTATTAATGATACTACTTATCATAAAACTAAATAGTAAGCTATTACTTGCCAAAAACAAAAAATTGGAAGAAATTGTTACAAAGAGAACTATTGAATTATCTGAAAAGAATGTTGCCCTGACAGATGAAAAGAAAAAATCAGATGCTTTATTACTTAATATTTTGCCAGCAGAAGTAGCAGAAGAACTTAAGACAAATGGCTTTGCAAAGGCAAGACAGTTTGAGAATGTTACTCTAATCTTTACTGACTTTGTAAACTTTACAGGCATAAGCGAGAAACTGTCTCCTCAGCAACTTGTAGAAGAGCTAGACTATTGCTTCAAAGGCTTTGATGAAATTATTGAACGAAATCAATTAGAGAAAATTAAAACCATTGGTGATGCCTATTTAGCTGCTTGCGGAATGCCTCATCTAGACCCTAAACATGCTATAAAAGTAATAAAAGCGGCTCAGGAAATTCTTCAATTTGTACAAAAAAGAAAAGAAAATGGAGGCTTATTTGATATTAGAATTGGTATTCATAGCGGACCCATCATTGCGGGTATTGTAGGCCATAAAAAATATGCGTATGATATTTGGGGAGATACCGTAAACACTGCTGCTCGCATGGAACAAAATAGCGAGGTTCATAAAATAAATATTAGCGAAACCACGTATAACATTGCCAAAAATAATTTTGCATTTGTTAGCAGAGGAAAAATAATTGCAAAAAACAAAGGTGAAATGAGCATGTACTATTTAGACGTTTAATTTGAAACAATATTGAACGAAGCTCGTTTTCTATAATATGAGTAAGTTTATTATTGTAGGAGCCAGTTCAGGAATCGGTTTTCAATTAGCAAAAAATTTGAGTGAAAAAGGGCATACTATTTACGCCTTAAATCGAAATAAAGTAGATTTAGATTCTATACCCAATTGCCATTTTCATGAAGTAGATATTGCAATGGAAACACCTAATTTTCCGAGCATAGAAAGTGCAATTGATGGCCTTATTTACTGCCCAGGAACTATTAATTTAAAACCATTTAGGGCACTCAAAGCTGAGGACTTTTTGAATGAACATAATGTTAACTTCATGGGTGCTGTAAAAAGTATCAAACAATATTTACCCAACTTACAATTGAGTGAATCGCCAAGTATTGTATTATTTAGCACTGTGGCAGTACAAACGGGCATGAGTTTTCATGCAAGCATTGCTTCTGCAAAAGGTGCCATAGAAGGATTGACAAGAAGTTTAGCTGCTGAATTTGCTCCAAAAATAAGGGTAAATGCTATTGCACCATCACTAACTGCTACTCCATTAGCTGATAAATTAATTAACAATGAAAGCAAGCTAAAAGCATCAGAAGATAGACATCCATTAAAGAAAATCGGTTCAAGTTCAGATATGAGCCAAGCGGTGGAGTTTTTACTAAATGCCAATTGGATGACCGGACAAATCATGCATCTAGATGGGGGTATGAGTGCATTGAGATAATTTCAATAAAGGACTAAAACAAAAAATCCCGCATCATATTTGATACGGGATTTTTTTATGCTTTTTTGAACTTTCGGATAGTTATGAATCTACATTTAAGATTTAAGGAATTTGTAAGTACAAAATAAATTTGTCTGAAACATACAAAAAAAGTCAATTCGAAAATTTTCAAATCAGCTTTTTTAATACTAATCATTTTCATCTAAACTGAAAACATCTTCTATTTTTTTATCAAAAACCTTGGCAATCTTAAGTGACAAAACGGTAGAGGGCACATATTTATTGGCCTCCATGGCATTGATGGTTTGCCTGCTTACCCCGATAAGTTTAGCCAATTCATCTTGGGTGATGTTTTTGATGGCTCGCTCAACCCTAATACTATTTTTCATACTGAATGGCTTTATTGTTTTTATAAAGAACATAATTGAACCTTACCAAAAAGATGATGAGGTGAGTGAACATATTAAATACCAATACAGAGAAGAAATCCATACCATACATAAATATGATGGCAAATAACAAAAGACTATAATTTATATATGTAGCCCATAATAAAGATTCCAAGCGAGTTTGGGCAATAAATTCATCTTCATTTTTCTCTTTGGAACAAGCAGCAAACAAAATCCCAATGATTATAAAAATTCCTACAAGTTCATCTGTAATATTATTAACGGTAAAAGAGAATTTAGCATTTGAAGAAAAAGGAAAGCTACTAGCAATAGCAAATACTTTCACCTCTAGGAAAGGAAATTGATAATTCATAAAATAAACTATCAAACCCACAAGGAAAGAGGGAACTAACATGATCCAACCCATTCTCTTGAATGGATACGGAAATAAAAAACGTGTTTTCATAATTTGTATTTTTTAAATTTAACGATACAAACGTAAAACAAACAAATCATTTTGTCAAGTATATTTTACATTTAGTAATGTTTAATTTACGAATCCTATATATTTAGTGTTCGGTTAGGAAAAATTTTAAAATTATTTACATAAGATGAATTTAAGCAGGAACACATTAATGATTTCAATTTTTGGATTAAAATGAAATAATTTTAGTTCTGATAATTAGCGAAATAACTATTTAATTGGCTGTATTTTCGATTTCATTTTTTTTCAAAAAAAATCGCTACATATTTGTTTTAGCAATTCAAAAAACCTTTGGCGCGGAATTGGTATTAAGAATTGAATAAACAAGTTTTATTTTAAAACCATCTAAACCAAAAAAATTATGAAAAACTTTTTAAAAATTTTATTACTAGGCATTTTTGCTTTTGTTGCATTCCCTTCTGTGGCGCAGCCACCAGGCTATCCACCTGCACATGAAAACCTTGGTCGCTTTAATACTCCATTAGCAATTTATAAGGATGTAGTAATTTGGACTGTGACTAACCATACAAACTGTAATTTCAAATACAAACTATTCTTCTCATTTTCTAACAAAATAGGTCAAACATCTGGAAGTGGCACTACTGGGAATAATTATCAAATGTTACCACCCAACCAAGAAACTGAATGGAATATTTCAAAAATGTTTATGGATAATTATGCAGATTGGAGTTATCTTACTAATATGTCTATGGAGTTAGACATTCTGGGTTGGAAATATTATGCATATCCAAAACCTGATGGAGAACCCACAATATGCACTATTTTAGACGGGTTAGGTGATTGCTCTTGCTTTAAAATAGAGTTTCATGAATCTACTAGAACTATTGATATTTTACCTTGCAATTAACAAGTTATATTTCGATCTGAATAAAAAGTAGTTTAATAACTAATGCTAAAATCACTATATAATGCTAAAAAAAATATTTATACTATTTTATTTGTTTATATCATTTCAAACGAATGCGCAATGGGCGATTACTCCGTTTGGTTCACCTAAGTATTTAATAGACCCAAATATGACTTTAGCAACATATTCAAATAGATACATTTGGGCTGGAATAAATGGCGTTAAATTAAGTTCAGATAGTGGTAAAACATTCAATAACATTGATTCAGTAGAAAGTATAAACGCAATAATAAATGATTCTATTGTTTTTGGAATGAAGTATGTTTCTTCGTTTGATAATTACGTTATTCATAAAAGCATTGATTATGGAAAAAATTGGGGTATTCAATATTTCCTTCAAGGTAATGATACTGGTTTATTGAGGAGTAATATATACATGTTTAATACTTTCAACGAAAAGTATGGTTTTATTATTGGCGATACCTTGAAAGGCTGTCATGAAATATGGAGAACTCAAGATGGTGGTAATAATTGGATAAAAATACCATGCAGTAATATAAAAATTTATTTCAAAGCTAGCATAGATTCTAGATATTGTAACATAGGAAGTACCACATACTTCGTTAGCCCCCAAACATACAAAACATTACTTGTAGGCAGAAATTATGGTCAAACATGGGACAGTATTAGTCTAAATTCTACCGATATAGATGTCATTACAGGTATATCTTTTTCTGATTCACTTAATGGTTTACTTTCTTATAAAAGCAAATCGACAAAAGACACTTTAAACTTTTTATTGAAAACTATCGATGGAGGTTATAGTTGGCAAAATATTTCCGAAAGAGGGCTGTCAATAATTAGTTATGCAAAGGCTACAAAAAAGAACCTTGGCTTTTATATTGCACAATATAGTCCATCAGCTAAAAACATACTAGAAAGAGGTGCTAAGGTTAGCTTTGATTATGGTTATTCATGGAAAAGATTAGATTCATTAATGCATATTAAATTCATATTTAAAGATGCTGAAAACGGCATTAGTGCAATTTATAAAGATACAATTACTCAATTGGCCTTTTTTAAGGGCTTTCCCTCAGGTTTTGCAAGCAGTAATGATCTAGTAAAACCACTAAAAACTGAAGTCAAAATCTATCCAAACCCTGCTAAAGAAATATTGAATATAGAAAGCAGCCAAGATAGGAAATATGAATGCATAAACATAAGTGGTCAAATTATTTTGAGTGGTATAGCCAAAGCCAATCAAACAAATACCCTTCCCATATCGGGCTTGGCAAGTGGCTTGTATTTCCTAAAATTCACAAGTGATAATAGTACTGAGATTAAAAAAATAATTATTGAATAAAGCCAATTAAACAAGAAAGAGGCTGTCTCAAAAGTAAAAATGAAGGGCTTTAGAATCGAATAAATCATTTTTTCTCAGATACCTCTCCGAATAAAAAAGAGGCTGTTTCACCTTTTGAGACAGCCTCTTTCAATATTTATTATTTCCTCTATCCTAAAATCTTACTTTACTTCTTCGTAAGTAGCATCTTGGGTGTTAGAATCGCCCGATGGATTTGGGTTACCAGCGTCTGCTGCAGGTTCTCCAGCTCCTTGTGTAGTGTTGTATAAATCTTGACTTGCTTCTTGCCAAGCAGCGTTTAATGCATTCATAGCAGAATCAATTCTAGCTAAATCTTTAGCAGCATGGGCTTCTTTCAAGTCTTTCAAGCCATTTTCAATAATAGTTTTCTTGTCAGCAGGCAATTTATCGCCATACTCTGTCAACTGTTTTTCAGTTTGGAAGATTAAGCTATCAGCCATGTTTACTTTTTCAGCTTCTTCTTTGGCAATACGATTTACTTCAGCCCCACTGTTCGGAGTCTTGTGTGCCAGGCAATAGCGTAGCTGACTCCGAATAAATAAATGAAAAATGAGTTTGCAACTCATATATTCTAACAGTGCCATTAATTATGCAGGAGGAAAAGGGATTTTAGATTTAAAATTATTGGACGACTAAATTATTAGTATTCTAACAAAATTTGAATGTTACGAGCGGACGCTCGCACCAGCTTTTGGCATGAGTGCAGTTAGATAATTTCAAGAAAGGACTAAAACAAAAAATCCCGCTTCATTTCTGAAACGGGATTTTTTTATGCCTTTATTAGTGCTTTTATTTTCTTTTGATTTCAACGTCTTCGTATGCCTCTACATAATCTCCCACCTGCAAATCGTTATAACTTCCAATTTGCAATCCGCAATCATAACCCGTTGCCACTTCTTTCGCATCATCTTTGAAACGTTTTAATGAAGATAATTCACCTGAGTATACAACCACTCCATCTCGAATCAACCTTACTTTAGCATTACGTGTTAACTTACCATCGGTAACCATACATCCTGCAACCACTCCCACCTTAGATACTTTAAATACTTCACGAATCTCTGCATTACCTGTAACTTTCTCTTCCGTTTTAGGTGTATGCATTCCTTCGATAGCTGCCTTAATTTGATCGATAGCATCGTATATAATAGAATAGGTTCTAATCTCAATAGCCTCTTGCTCTGCTAACCTGCGCGCTTGTGGCGAAGGACGAACCTGGAATCCAATAACAATAGCATCAGAAGCAGAAGCCAACATAACATCACTTTCTGAAATCTGTCCAACACCTTTAAATATTACACCCACTTGAACTTCTTCAGTAGATAATTTTATCAATGAATCACTTAATGCTTCAACAGATCCATCCACGTCACCTTTTACGATAACCTTAAGTTCTTTAAAGTTACCAATAGCCAACCTACGACCAATCTCATCAAGTGTAATATGTTTATGTGTTCTAATGCCTTGTTCGCGCTGCAATTGTTGACGTTTGCTAGAAATTTCTCTAGCTTCTTGTTCATTTTTAGTTGCAATCAACTTGTCACCCGCTTGTGGTGCACCATTGAAACCTAATATTACACAAGGTGTAGACGGACCAGCTTTTTGAAGTTTTTTACCTCTTTCGTCAAACATTGCCCTTACTCTACCCGAATGAATACCTGCAATAATTGGGTCACCCACTTTTAGGGTACCGGCTTGTATCATTACTGTGGCAACAATACCACGTCCTTTATCCAAAGTAGCTTCAATCACACTTCCTACTGCACGTTTATCTGGATTGGCTTTAAGCTCTAAAATCTCTGCTTCTAGCAATACTTTTTCAAGCAATAACTCAATGTTCAATCCTTTTTTAGCTGAAATTTCTTGGCACTGGTATTTACCGCCCCAATCTTCAACTAAAATATCCATTGCAGCTAACTGCTCCTTAATTTTCTCAGGATTTGCACCTTCTCTATCAATTTTGTTGATAGCAAAAACGATAGGTACACCTGCTGCCAAAGCGTGACTGATAGCCTCTTTGGTTTGTGGCATCACACTATCATCAGCTGCAATAACGACTATAACAATATCTGTAATTTTAGCACCACGAGCACGCATAGCTGTAAAAGCTTCGTGACCAGGTGTATCTAAGAACGCTATTTTTTTACCGTTTTCAAGGGTTACCTCATAAGCACCTACGTGCTGGGTAATTCCTCCTGCTTCACCTGCAATTACATTGGCTTTACGGATATAATCCAATAAAGATGTTTTACCATGATCTACGTGACCCATAACGGTTACGATTGGTGCCCTTGGTAATAAATCTTCTGGTTCATCTAAATCCTCTTCTACTGTTTCAACCACCTCGGCCGAAACAAATTCTACCTCATATCCAAATTCACTTGCTACAATGGCTATGGTCTCCGCATCTAACCTTTGGTTGATAGACACCATCATACCTAAACTCATACAAGCGCTGATAATTTGCGTGATTTGCAAATCCATCATTTTTGCCAGTTCATTTGCTGTTACAAACTCTGTAACTTTTAATATTTTTGATTGTAATTCTGCTTCTTGTTCTGCTTCCTCACGCTCAGTTCGGGCATCTGTACGTTTTTGTTTACGTAATTTAGAACGAACTGCACCAATATTAGGATTTTTACTTCCCGGAGTAAGCCTAGCTAAGGTTTCTTTAAGCTTATCTTGAATTTCCTTATCGCTGATTTCTCCTTTCGGTTCAGGTTTTCCAGTAGGTCTACCTTTTCCAAAACGATTGTCTCTATTGCCTCCCGAATTCGGTCGGCTTGGATTTGCTACTGTTACTATCGGCCTTTGTGAGGCTGGCGTAGCAGGTTTATCTCCTTTAAAATCTTTGAATTTTGATGCATTATCACTGCCGCCTACAAAATTGTTGCGCTTACGTTTTTTCTTATTGCCTGCATTGGCATTATCACTTGAAGCAAGTGGTAGTGGTTTTTTGGGGGCATCAACTGGCAAGGCGATTTTTCCCATTACTTTCAACCCTGATAATTGTTGGAAGTTTGGCTCAATTAATTTTGGCTCTTCAACTATTTCCGTTGCTTCATCAATAATCTCAGGTTTAACTTCTGCTACCGGTGTTTCAATAACAATAGGAGCTTCAACAACCTTCTCTTCAACAATCTTTTCAATTTCCTTCTCAATGACCTTAGTTGTTTTCTTAGCCTTAGTAGTTTTTGAAGTTTCTTTTTCGGCTTCTTTCTCCTTTTTGGTCTTTTTATCAGGACGAGTTTTGGTGTTTAAAGAGCCTAAATCTATTTTTCCCTTTACCTTTAAACCCAATTTACCATCTTCTTCTTCTTCAGACTCTTCAATTTGTGGCGCTTCTATCTTAGGCTCAGGTATAACAATGGCTTCAACAACGGGCTCCTCTTTAACAACTTCAATAGGAGCAACTAATATCGGCTCTTCTACTTTTGGCTCAACAATTGGTGTTACTGGCTTAGTTTCTTCAACTATAGGTGTAGTTTTAACAACTGGTTTTGGAGCAGTTTTATTAGATAGTTGTTCTGACTTAATAATCATTCCAACATCTTCATAATCGTCATCTTCTTTAAAAACCGATTTTGGTTTTTGGCTTTCAATGGTGATTTCTTTTAGCTTGGCAGGTTTATCCTTGCTAAGTGAGCTTGCAGCTTCTTTGGCTTTTTTATCAGCTTGAAATTCGTTTAATAATATTTGATACTGCTCGTCAGTGAGCTTGGTTGTTGGTTTCGCATCTACCTTATGACCCTTTTTTGACAAGGTGTCAACAAGGGTTTGCATACCCACATTGAGTTCTTTCCAAACTGCGTTTAATCTTTTGCCTGTAGCTTCGCTCATTAAATTTGTTAAGTCTTGTAATAATTATTTGCGCAAATATCGTGTATTACGCACTAATAATTGTTACGAAAGCACGAGAAACATTTTACTGTTAAGCGCAAATAGGCAAAGCTTCAATATGATATGGCCGACTGCTACTTCATAAAATGGATTTCTCGCGTTTTCTTTTTTGTTTATTAATTTATTTATTTATTCAAATTCGGCTTGCAATATTCTGCGAACCTCTAT
>JBBALJ010000032.1:15524-34207 GCA_040403075.1 Bacteroidia bacterium | reverse complement strand
TAGCAGGTATCGGATACGGTATCAAAAAGCTAAAAGAGAGAAACAAAAAATAGTCTAAAGATTATTTAACACAAACCATAAACAAAAGCCCGTTTAACGCAAGTTAAACGGGCTTTATTGTTTTGGTAAATCCTAAGCTATAATTGCCAATCAATAGGATCAATGCATTTGCTTATTAAATACTCGTTTGTTTTCGAAAAGTGTTTACATCCAAAGAAGCCTCTATATGCTGATAGTGGTGAAGGATGAACACTCTGTAAAATACAGTGTTTTTTTGTGTCAATTAAGTTGAGTTTGCTTTGGGCATAAGTACCCCAAAGTATAAAAACAATGTTTTCTCTTCTAGAGCTTACTTCAGTTAAAATCTTATCGGTAAAATTTTGCCAGCCAAATTTGCTATGTGAGTTCGATTCATTCAATCTCACCGTTAACGTAGTGTTGAGTAATAAAACCCCTTGTTTTGACCATGAGCTTAAATTACCTGATTTTGGCATTTCAAAGTTTGTGTCGGATTTTAATTCTTTGAAAATATTACGCAGTGAGGGAGGAAATGGAATTCCATCGTTCACGGAGAAGCATAAACCATTTGCTTGGTTTGGTCCATGGTATGGATCTTGACCGAGAATTACCACCTTTATCTTGTTAATTGGAGTAGTATCGAGCGCTGCGAATATTTGTGAGCCAGGAGGAAGAATTTGATACCCTTTGTTTTTTTCTTCAAACAGCATTTGTTTGAGTTTAACAAAGTAATCTTTGCTAAATTCTTCAATTAAAATCTTTTTCCATGAATCCTCGAGATGAATATTTGACACAACGCAAATTTGATTAAATGGTGTAACATCCTAACTCACAAACTATCAACAATTAATAAAATCGTGCTTAACAATTTGGTAAACTTTACTTAATATTGGTGTTAATCTGTAAGGCGAATCTTACAAAAAAAACAAATGGATAACAGCGCATTTAAAATCCTTGTTGTAGATGATGAGAATGATATATTAGAATTCATTCAATACAACCTTAAGAAAGAGGGATATGATGTATATCTTGCTCATAATGGGCAGGAAGCCATAGATATTGGACGGAAAATTAAACCAGATTTAATATTATTGGATGTGATGATGCCCGTTATGGATGGTATTGAAGCATGCAAGCAAATGAAAGCTGATCCGGACTTTGCAAATACCTTTATCGTGTTTTTAACCGCTCGAAGTGAAGAATATAGTGAGATTGCGGGCTTTCAAGCAGGTGCTGATGATTATATTTCAAAGCCAATTAAGCCAAGAGTGCTTGTGACTCGTTTGAATGCTATTCTTAGACGAAAAGAAAAAATACAACCCGATACAAAGTTAAGTGTTGGTGATATTGTTATAGACCGCGAGACCTTTCTTGTTTTTAGAAAAGGTGAGAAAATACAATTTGCTAGGAAAGAGTTTGAATTATTGTTTCTATTGGCAAGTAAGCCAGGTAAGGTTTTTACACGCGATTATATATTAGAAAAAGTTTGGGGTGATGAAGTATTAGTGGTTGACAGAACCATTGATGTACACATTCGTAAAATACGCGAGAAATTAGGTGATGAGCATATCGGCACAGTGAAAGGAGTAGGCTATAAATTTGAGGCATGATAAGGAATCCAAAGCCCATTTATATTGCCATTGTTGTAGCTTCAATTATATCTGTAGTTGTTAGTCTTACGCATTTGCTCTTGTCTGATTTCAATTGGGTCAATTCTATAATCATTTTTTTGTTATCAGGTGGCCTAACTTTCATCTTGTTTTTTTATTCTCTAGAGTTTTTTATTTATCGCAAAATTAAACTCATTTACAAAACTATTCATAGTTTAAAAACGCAAAAATATGATGCTGTTTTTCAGAATTATGATTGGACTAATGACCCCATCAGTGCTATGAATAAAGAGGTGATTGTATGGGCTAGAGATAAAAAGGAAGAAATAGACCAATTGAAACGGTTGGCTGAATTTAGAAAAGAATTTTTGGGTAATGTTTCTCATGAGTTGAAGACGCCTATCTTTAACATACAAGGCTATATTCATACCTTGTTAGATGGAGCTATTGATGACCAAGAAGTAAACAAGAAATTTTTAGGAAAAGCCGCACGTAGCGCAGATAGATTAAGTGATTTGGTGGCTGATTTGCTTGAAATTTCACAACTTGAAAGTGGTGAGTTAATAATGGAACCAGAACGCTTTGATATCAATGCTTTGGTAAAAGATGTATATGAACAATTGGAAGTAAAAGCAAAAGATCGTGGTATTAGTCTTCTAATAAAAGATGGTTGTAATAGTCCTTTTTATGTGTTTGCAGATCGTTATAGAATTAGACAAGTATTAGTAAACCTTTTCATTAATTCAATCAAGTATGGTAAAGAATTTGGAACTGCTACAGCTGCCTATTATGATATGGATGAAAACATACTAATTGAAGTTGCAGACAATGGTAATGGTATTTCTCAAGAGCATTTACCACGCATATTCGAAAGATTTTATAGAGTAGATAAAAGCCGTGCACGCGAGGCTGGTTTAGGAGGTACAGGTTTGGGTTTAGCAATTGTCAAACATATTATTGAAGCACATCAACAAACGGTGAATGTGAGAAGTACGGAAGGAAAAGGAACCACATTTGGATTTACGCTTCAGAAGGCTAGTTTATAAAATTTCAAGAGTTGATTCTTGCAACATTTGCTTCACTCAACATACCCATAAATACTTATCAATTTAAATATAGAGTCATTAACGATGCGAATATTTCTTAAATCAGTCATGTTTTTAAAATTTCCATGCTGTAACCTGTAATTGACAATCGCTTGCGATAATTTGAATTTATAATAAGGATGTTGCTTTAAGGTCTCTAAATCGACTTTATTAAGATTCAATCTCTTGGCTTTGCTTGCATCCACCTTTATTTTTCCTTGTAAATCATACAAAATATCTTCGTCAAATCCCCATATTTCGGTAAGTTGATTTAGGCTTAAAAAACCACCGAGTTTGTTTCTATAATTGATGATTTTACTTGCCAAACTTGGCCCAATTCGATAGAGTTTTACCAAGCTTTCAGAATCTGCTGCATTTATTTCAAGTACTTCAAATACCTTTTTGCCCTTGGTTTTATTAAGTGAATCTAGTTTAAATGGAGTGTTATGATCAGGTTTGTTTTCACTCTTGATTTCAACCAAAGGAATTGTTTTTTCAATAACATCCTTGTCCACACCATACATTTTTTTTAGGTCTTCGGCTGATTTAAAACTTCCACCTTTGGATAGGTAATTTCTTATGGTTCGAATGTTCTTTAAACTAAAACCTAATGAAGCTAATTCTTCATCACTTGCAGAATTCGGGTCGAATTTGTTAGTTGCGTTTGTAATGGATGAAGATGTTTCTTCATCTGTTTCTGAAGTTTGATTTACATTGAAGAAGCTAGGTTCTTGTTCTTTTAATTCAGTAATTTGAATGTTTACCTTCTCAATAGGGAATAGCTTGAAATAGATTTGTGGTAAGGCAACACAAAGAATGATTAGAATAATCAACGCGATAATTGATTTTCTCTCGCTGTTATTAAAATAAAAATAGGTTTTAACTATTTTTTCAATCTTGCGGTTCATCTCTCTTTTTTCTTGGAGGATTTATCTTAGGGTTTTTAATAAAAAAGTAATACAAACAAGCTGTAACTATCAATGCAAAAAATGCTTCTGTGGCAAACCAAAACCAAAAGCTAGGTTGTTCTTGTTCCATTTGTTTTTTATTTGATGCAAAAGTGCAAAATATTTAGCATTATTAGGCAATCTTTAGTTTGACTTGCTTACTGTTTTTAATTGTTCGTTCATTAATTTCAAACCATCTTCAAAACTATGAGGTTGATAATTCAATTCTTTTATGGCTTTATCAAGAATAAATCCTGTGATAGGAGGGCGTTTGGCGGGTTGTTTAATGCCTTCACTACTTGAGATGTTTAATAATGATTTATCTAATTTCCAAAAATCTGCCACTCGATAAACAAGATCAAAAACACTCATGTAATCTTTGCCACTAATATTATAGATGCCCTTAGCTTTTTTCTCGGCTATCAAAGCGCATCCTTGAGCTAAATCTTCAGCTAAGGTTGGGGTACGAAATTGGTCACCCACTACATTCAAACTTTTGCCTTGTTCAAGGTTGTTTTTTGCCCATAATACAATATTGCTTCTGCTCATGTCTTGCACAATGCCATATACCAAAACAGTTCTGGCAATGGCCCAACTTGCAGAGTTTTCCATCACTATCATTTCTGCTATATGCTTTGAACGGCCATAATAACTGAGAGGATTGGGATTTTCAGTTTCCAACACAGGCCCATGTGTCCCATCAAAAATAAAATCAGTAGACAAGTGAATAAAGTGTGCCCCAATGGCATTGCACTCACTCACCAAATACTTTACTGCGTCTACATTTAGTTTGTCACAAGCTTCACGCTCACTTTCGCAGGCATCCACGTTGGTCATTGCAGCTGTATTTATCACTACATCAGGTTTATGAGATTTTAAAACACTTTTCACCTCATCCCAATTGCTAATATCCATGCTTTGATAACTATATCCAGTCTTTTCTGGATATCTATCAACTCCTCTAGCCGTTGCAATTAGTTCAATACCTTCATTAGTTTTATATAAATCAGTAAGTTTCTGGCCCAAAAGTCCATTGCTACCTGTAACAAGAATTTTCATGCTTCAATAATAAAATGAAATAAGCGAGAATGGAAATAATAAAAAAACTTCTCAATAAACTATCTTCGCCCACTAGAAATAGCTTGCATGAAATTTGGTATTCAAACCGATTGCTTGCTTGTTTTTCTTAAAACGTTAAAGGAAATTTAGACGATGATACAAGAAATCTTAAAAACCCACATATCAACTGCATTTAAAAGTGTTTATCAAGTAGATGTTGATAGTCAGTCAATCGTATTGGAAAATACGAAACCTGATTTTGAAGGTGATTATACTTTTGTGGTTTTTGCTTATTTAAAAATATCAAAGAAAAACCCAGAGCAAACAGCAAACGATATTGGGAGTTATTTAGTTGAACATGCTAAAGAGGTTCAGTCATTTAATGTTATCAAAGGATTTTTGAATATTGTGGTGAGTGAGGCTTATTGGTTGGATTTCTTGCAAAGTAACTATCAAAATACCTGTTATGGTTTAGGTGCAAAAACCAATCAAAAAATATTGGTTGAATATTCTTCTCCTAACACCAATAAGCCATTGCATTTAGGTCATATTAGAAACAACCTATTAGGTTTTTCAGTTGCTGAAATTTTAAAAGCCAACGGACATGAGGTTTACACTTGTAATCTTGTTAATGACAGGGGTATTCATATCTGTAAAAGCATGTTAGCTTGGATGCAACAAGGCAATGGAGAAACGCCTATATCTTCAGGTATGAAGGGCGACCATTTGGTGGGAAAATACTATGTAGCTTTCGATAAAACTTACAAAGAAGAAATTAAAGCCCTGATTGCTGATGGGAAAAGTGAGGAATATGCCGAGAAAAATGCCCCTTCTATTTTAGCAGCTCAACAGTTGCTTCAAAAATGGGAGGCAGGCGATGAAGAAACCGTAAATATCTGGAAAACCATGAATGGCTGGGTATATGAAGGTTTTGATGTTACCTATAAAAAGCTTGGGGTGAAATTTGATAAGTTTTATTATGAAAGCAATACATACTTGTTAGGTAAGGAGATAGTGCAAGAGGGACTTGATAAAGGGGCTTTTTATCAAAAGGAGGATGGCTCTGTGTGGATTGATTTAACGGCTGATGGACTTGACCATAAATTACTTTTACGCGGTGATGGTACGTCAGTATATATAACCCAAGACATAGGAACCGCTGAACTAAAATTTAAAGACTTTGCTTGCGAGCGAAGTATTTACGTGGTAGGGAATGAACAGGATTATCATTTTAAGGTGCTACAACTTATCTGCAAAAAACTTAATAAAAGCTATGCTGAAGGTATTTATCACTTGAGCTATGGTATGGTTGAGTTACCACATGGCAAAATGAAAAGCCGCGAAGGAACTGTAGTTGATGCGGATGACTTGATAGGAGGGATGCTGCAAACAGCGGAAGAAACAACGAAAGCCTTAGGGAAAACAGACGGCTTGGCAGTTGAAGATTTAGAAGTATTATATGAAACCATAGGAATGGGTGCTTTGAAATATTTCCTTTTGAAAGTAGATCCAAAAAAGAAAATGATGTTCAATCCAGAAGAGTCTATCGATTTTCAGGGTAATACAGGACCATTTATTCAATATACCCATGCGCGAATTAAGTCTATTTTACGTAATGCATCCACTATAGATTTTACAAATGTTGATACCAATAAAATAACATTGCAAAAGGCTGAAAAAGAATTGATTTTCCTTGCCTTTCAATATGCTGAAGTTATTAAAGATGCTGGGCGAGAAATGAGTCCTGGTGTTATATGTAATTATGTATATGAGGTGGCAAAATCATTTAGTTCTTTCTATCATGAGTGCCCAATTTTGAAGGAAAGTAATGAGGAGCAAAAGAAGTTACGTTTACAGATTTGTAATATGACTTCTTATATTATTAAATCTGGGTTTGCCTTACTTGGAATTACTGTTCCTGAGAGAATGTAATGTGATTTTTGAAAGCCTTATCTTAGCACCTAAGTTTTGCGTTGGATTGCTTGAATAATAAAATTAATTATGAAAACTAGGTTGCTTTTTTTTAATTGGATTTTGGCTATCGGATTGCTTTTTGTATCAATATTAGCACAAGGACAGGTCAATAAATTCTCACTCTCTTTAAGTGATTCTCTCAAACTTCGTGTTTTTGTGGATAGTATTAATCAATCTGATTTGTTTTCGGTTAGGCGTCAATTATACATAGATAGTGCTTTGATGATTAAGCCTTGGAGTGCATTTTGGTGGCAACAAAAATCCATGCCACTCGACAAACAGAAAAAATACGAGTTGGCAAGGCCTTACCTAGATAGTGCAGTTAAATACAATCGAAGTAAATATTTGGATTATAGAGGTTTTGTAAATTGCATTTTTAGGAAAAATTATTCTGATGCCATTTCTGATTTTAAAGCCGCTCAAAAGGAATATGGCTATAGGCATGTGATGGATCATTCGTATGACTTTTGGCTTGGTTTGTCATACTTGCAATTGAATAAATTTGATTCAAGTATCAAGTGTTTTAATAGCGCTATAAAAACTGAACAAGAAAGCCGTTCTGATAGTTTAGGTCATTTTATGAATTGGTTTTATTTGGGTATTGCATGGTATGAGAAGGATAATAATACTATGGCTATCTATTGTTTTGATAAATCTTTGGAGCAATATAAATGCTTTTCAGATGCCAAATATTATAAGGCATATTGTCTTACTAGGATAAATAAGAAAACTGAAGCTAAGGCCTTGATTATTGAAGCGGATACTGACTTCAAAAAAGGATATACCATTAATGAAGATAATGTGATTTACGAATCTTATCCCTACCAAATCAATCAGAGGTTTTATTTGGATAATGCCCTCAAATGGATGGGTAAATAATAGTTAGGTGCATTCAAGTCTTTTTTGATTATTATTGTTTGTGATTAAAGGATTTATCTATTGGATTACAAATCCAAAGTTAATAAGTCCGGATTGCAAATCATAAGTGTTCGAAACCTCAAAATTAGCTTACCCCAAAGGGGTAAAATATTCATAGCCGTGGGTGAAACCCACGGTTAAATGACATATACAAAGTAGAACCCTGAAGGGGTTCAACATCAAAAACCATGTTTCGAACACCATTGATTGCAAATCCCGACTAGCGGTATGGGTAAAGAATAGATAATTTTTTGTAGGATATTTTTTGATTGATTAGAGTATTTATTACTATTGTTAAACTTATACGTTTAGGTGGCCTATGGTAGATAACTTATACAAGCGCAAACTTCTTCGGGTTCTACTAGTATTTCTACTTGTGTGTTTTGCAGGTCAATCATTGTTTGCACAGGAATTTAGACGCGAATCGAAAAAGAAAGCACCAATTCCAGATTCCCTTTTAGCTCCAGAAGGTCTTGTTAATGCTAGGGTTATTTATGGTAAGGTGTTGGAGAAATCGACAGGTTTGGAGTTGCCATTGGCAAGCATTGTTGAAGAAGGTACAAGTAATGGTGTTATGTCATCCATTGATGGTACTTTTTCAATCAAAGTAGATGTTAGTAAGCCTAAAAAATTACTTTGTAATTATCTCGGATTTGAGTCTGAATTGATTCCAATAAATGAAAAAACTGCTTATATACAAATTAGCTTAACTGAAAAGTACCAAGTTAAAAAGGATGTAGTAATTTCTGCTTCAAGGAAGGTAGAGCGTAAGTTTGAAAGTCCCATTTCTATTGATATGTTAAACATGACGGATTTGCGCTATAATCCAACCATGAATATGTATGATAGGATAGTGAATATGGCAGGTATCGATGTTATTACTACAAGTGTTGGGTTTAAAGCATTGAATGCACGTGGCTTTAACTCAACATATAACCACAGGTTTTTGCAACGCTTAGATAATATGGATTTGTCGATGCCAGGTTTTAATTTCTCTGTTGGCATGCTAAATGGTCCTATCGATATTGATGTTGAAAGAGCTGAAATTATTCCAGGTCCGTCTTCAGCACTATATGGACCCAATATTATCAACGGTTTAATTAATAGTACATCTAAAAACCCATTTGATTTTAAAGGACTAACGGTTAATTATAAAACTGGTCTAAATCATGTGGATGGAATTGATGCCAAGCCTTCTACTTTAAATGATTTTAGTATGAGGTATGCTAACACATTTGGTAAAGAAAAATGGGCTTATAAATTTTCTTTGGGATATACAAATGCTACTGACTGGAAAGCCAGTGACTACAATGATATCGCTAATTATTCATACAGTAAAAATCTTACTGCCTTTGGATACGACAAAGGCAAAGGAAATCCTGGTTATGAAGCAGCAAATATTCTTGGCGATGAAGTGACAAATGTGTTTGATTCGAATACTACTAAATTTCAAACCATAGGTGGAACCATAAAGCTATTAGAAAATCCATTGAAAATTGCTCGAACAGGCTACAGAGAGGAACAATTGTTAAACTACAAACCTTATAATATTAAAACTGATTTTGCATTACACTATAGACCTAATAAACATACTGAAGTATCTTGGACCTCCAGATTGAGTGCGGGTAGTAGCAATTTCCAAATTGATAATAGGGTAATGATAAATGACTTTTTGCTCACCCAAAATAAAGTAGAGGTTAAGAGTCGTAATTGGGTATTTCGGTCTTATTTAACCACTGAAAATACTGGTCAAACTGTTGATCAAAGTTTGGCAGCTATGAACATTAATAGAAGCGCTAAAGAAGATGGTAATTGGTTTGTTCAATACCTATTGGCTTACTCGGGATATTTTAATACGCTGAATAGTTTCTATGCATTAGGATATGATTCTATTCAAAAAGGAAGTGATGCTGCTGCACGTAAATTTGCAGATGGCAATACAAATGACTTAGCCATTAAAGCCAAAAATGCTGGTTTGGATACAAATTTGGTTAAGCTATTATATGGTAAATCTCAATTTCAACCGGGCTCTAAAGAATTTGATTCAGCTTATAATTATGTAACTAACCATAGTCCAACTGAAAATGGTGCAAGCTTAAAAAGTACCTCTAAAGCCTTCAGCTCAGAGTTTGTTTATGATTTTAAGAACAGGTTTAAATGGCATCTCTGCTGGCTGGTGTAAATTATAAGCTAAATGCACCTGCCACATTAGGTACAGTATTTAATGATAAAAAGGATGCCATCTATTCAAATGAATTAGGTGGATTTGCTCAATTGTCAAAGAACTTCAAGGATAATAGAATTAAACTACAGGCTTCTGGAAGAGTGGATTATATGCAGCGATTTGACCCTACTTTCAGCCCACGAGCTTCTGTTGTATTTTTATTAGGTGAAAAGAAACAACACAGTGTGCGTCTTTCAGCCCAAATTGGCTATCGTTTTCCTGCACTTATTGACCAATTTAGCAACGTGCCTGCTGTTGGGGCTACCACTCTTGGTGGCTTTTATAGTGATGCTTTAGCATTAAATTTGGTAAGAAGAATGGCTGATGGTTCTAATTCGGTAAACATGTATATTCAAAATTCTGTGAATAGTTATTTTGCCACAGGTGATTCTTCTGTCTTAGTTAAGCCAATTGTGAAGAATATTGAGCCTGAAAAATTAAGTGCATTCGAAATTGGTTATAGAACTTTTTTGCTCGAAAAACTTGAAACGGATGTTAGTTTCTATTATTCAAATTATCAGAATTTAATAATCACACAACAATATATTGGAGCGCTTAATCAAAAGGATGAAATAAATGCCCAATATATTAAAGACCCACAAAAAACATTAATTTATCGAATGGCTGTTAACTCGAGGGTTCCAGCTACTGCTTATGGTGTCTCAATAGCATTGAATTATTACATAAATAAAAACTTGACTCTGCTTGGCAATTATAATTATAATCAAATGGTTCAGAACAATGATTTCTTGAAGCAAGATTTTATTGCTGCTTTTAATACTCCTAAAAACAAATTCAATATTGGAATCAATGGTGTTAGAATTAAAAAGTACTTAGGCTTTTCTTCCAATTTTAGATGGGTAGACCAAATTGATTTTAAAGAATACAATAAAGAAGGTATAGTGAACGCTTACTATAATTTGGACCTTATGATTAGCTATTCCCTGCCTAAATATAAGACTATGTTTAAAATAGGTGGCTCTAATGTAACAAACCAAAGGTATACTCAATCAATAGGTGCTCCAACCATTGGAGCCATGTATTATTTTTCAATCTTATTTGATGAGTTAATCAAATAAATAATTAGCGTTTTAAAACTTAAAATACAAAGCTGCTTCACCTGTCATATTAAGTTCCTCTCCATTTTTATATGATGCATAGCCAGTCATAAGGTTAAGACCAATTTTACTCGCAACCATTATTTCAACACCAAATCCTATTCCATTATTAAAATAGGCTTGTTCCGATCTTGATGTTTTACCAAAATTATCAGTAATATTTTCAGAGTTTGAATAATAATGATTGGCTTCATATATATATAAGCTAGTAGTTTCCCCATTTGTCAATCGATACAGAAAAGTCAGTCCCGTGCTATATCTTGATACATTGCTTGTCTTATATGGAGCAAAGTTTACTTGGAAACCAAATCTACTGGGTGTATATCTGTAAGAAAGACCGTATCCTGTTGTAAAACCGATACCTGCACCCAATGAATGTTTTGGCTTTGCCTCCGCTTCTTTATCATTTTGCGCAAATAAGTTTGAACTGATTAATAATAAAAAGATGATGGCTGGTGATTTTAAAATGAGGTTTTTCATGAGTTTTTTTATTAGGCGTTTAACAAATGTATCAAATACAACCACATAAAATAATTTATTTAAATCATGTAAGTCAATATTGGTAAACAAGTTCAGAAACCATGCCAAAACTACTTTTCAAGCACCTCATACATATCAAGCCTTCGGTCCTTCCAATTTAGCACAGTACCCGTATTTCTTGCTCTTTCAAGAGCAGCTAAGTCAAGGTCAGCAATTACAACCGTTTCAATATTTGTGTTACATTCACCTGCGATAGCATCAGGAGGGAAGGCAAAATCACTTGGAGTATATATGCCTGATTGAGCATAGTTAATATCCATATTATCTACAGATGGAATATTACCAATGGTTCCTGCTGTGGCTACAAAAATTTGGTTTTCTACAGCCCTACTTTGAGCACATATTTTCACACGAAGATGCCCATGTTTTTCATCCGTACTAAAGGGAACAAAAATGATTTTAGCGCCTTTATTACAAGCAATGCGCGCCATTTCTGGAAACTCAACGTCATAACAAATATTGATGGCAATCTTGCCACAATCCGTATTAAATACTTTTATTTCATTACCAGGTTTAACGCCCCACCACTTGGCTTCGTTAGAGGTGATATGGATTTTGTATTGCTTTTCGTAAGTACCATCTCGCTTAAATAAGTATGAAATATTATAAAGGTTTTCACCTTCCACTTGAAGGTGTGTACCCGCTATGATATTGATATTATATTCCATTGATAAGCGAGAGAATAGTTCTATATAGTCTTCAGTATATTCATCAAGCTTACGAATACTATCCTCTGGACTCATACTTTTATATTCATGAAGTGAGAGTAACTGAGTAGTGAATAGCTCTGGAAACAAAGCAAAATCAGACTTGTAATTGGATGCTACATCCGTGAAATATTCGCATTGTTGTGCAAATTGCTTAAAGCTATTTATTTTCCTTAGTTCGTATTGAATACAGCAGATACGAACTTTCTTCATCAATACAATTCGCTCTTTTGTTTCAGGGATATAATCAAGGTTAATCCATTCTAAAAGTAATGCATAACCTTCGCTTTCTAAATCCTCTGGTAAATAATCTTTGATAATTCGTTGTATGGTAAAACCTTGTGATAATTGAAAGGTAACCACAGGGTCTTTGATTTTTTTCTCAACCACTCGCTTTAAATAAGCCCTAATTCCAAACTCATCAGAGTGTTCGTTATAATTAGGTACACGACCACCAATAAGAATACGTTTAAGATTTTTTTCTGCACATAAAATTTTGCGCATTTCGTATAAACGTCTTCCAATTTTAAGACCTTGGTATTCGGGGTGAACCATAACCTCAATGCCATATAAGGTATCTCCATCCTCATCGTGATTGGTGATGTATCCGTTGTCGCATATTTCTTTCCAAGTATGGTCGTCATCATACTCATCCCAACTGATAATAAGTCCACTGGCTGAACCCACTATTTTTCCGTTGTATTCAATCACCTGCATGCCATCTGAAAATAGTTTGTATTGGCTTTCTAACATGTCGTATGTCATGGGCTCATTGTTGGGGAAACAAATCTTTGATAAGGAAATTATTTCATCAAAATCGCTTTTTTCAGCATTTCTTTCAATCAGTTTGGGCTTTCGCGATGCACGTGTTTTCATATTTTTTCTGCTTATTTGAGATAAATAGCGCCCTCAAAAATAAGCTATTTATTTTAATCGCCTGCTTTAAGCATGGTTTTAGCTATGAATAAATTGATTTTTGGTCGACAATAAAATTAACTAAGTTTACGCCCAAATTACTTTATACATGATGTCAATGGAAACTATCAAAGAAATCGCTATGCTTCAAGCCCAAATTGAAAAAGCCTGGGATAACAGAGAACTTTTAAAGGAAGAAGTAACACAAGATTTAATTAGGGTTGTTATGGAAGAACTAGACAAAGGAATGATTCGTGTGGCAGAGCCTTTAGCTGATGGTGCTTGGCAAGTAAATGAGTGGGTTAAAAAAGCGGTAATCATGTATTTTCCGATACAAAAAATGCATACCTATCATGCCGGCCCACTAGAATATTATGATAAAATTGATTTGAAGAAAGACTATGCTAGTTTGGGAGTGAGAACAGTTCCGGGTGCTATTGCCCGCTATGGAGCATACCTTTCAAAAGGGGTAATTATGATGCCTAGCTTTGTAAATATTGGAGCTTATGTGGATGAAGGTACGATGATAGATACTTGGGCAACTGTAGGAAGTTGTGCTCAAATAGGCAAGCATGTGCATTTAAGCGGAGGTGTTGGTATTGGTGGGGTGTTAGAGCCCGTGCAGGCAGCACCTGTAATTATTGAAGACAATTGCTTTATTGGTTCGCGCTGCATAGTAGTTGAAGGGGCACATATTAAAAAGGAAGCTGTATTAGGTGCAGGGGTTACGATTACCCAATCTACAAAAATTATAGATGTGACAGGCCCCGAGCCTATTGAATATAGAGGTATTGTGCCTGCACGTTCGGTTGTAATTCCAGGTTCATACACCAAAAAATTTGCTGCAGGAAGTTATGAAGTGCCCTGTGCATTAATTATCGGAAAACGAAAAGAATCAACCGACTTGAAAACTTCGTTGAATGATAGTTTGAGAGAGTATAATGTTGCCGTTTAACAGGCGTAAGGAGTTGAAAATTTAGTTCAATGAGAATCGGTTTTGATGCAAAGCGGGCTTTTAACAACCACACAGGTCTTGGAAATTATTCAAGGTTTGTGATAGACTCCTTATTGACTTTTTTCCCTCAGCATGAATACTATTTATTTACCCCTGGATTTGATAGTCAACTGAAAGATTATTTCGCTCCAAGACCCAATCTTCATATTGTAAGTCCAGAAGGTATTATAGATAAAACTTTTGCATCAGCATGGCGTAGTCTTGGTCTTGTAAGAGAATTAGAAAAATATAGAATTGATGTGTTTCATGGTTTGAGTAATGAACTGCCAAATGGTATTGAACAATCAAGTATAAAATCAATTGTGAGTATTCATGATCTCATTTTTTTGAGGTATCCAGATTATTACAACAATATAGATGCATACATATACAAGAAGAAGTTTAGGAATGCCTGTGAACATGCTACACATATTGTAAGTGTAAGTGAGCAAACCAAACAAGATATCATAAGCTATTTTCATACAAATCCATCCAAAATAAGTGTGGTTTACCAAGACTGTGATAAGCAGTTTTATGAAAAACAATCTGAGTCCAAAAAGCAAACAGTAATTAATAAATATGCCTTGCCCGAACAGTTTTTTTTGACGGTTGGTACAATAGAAATACGAAAAAATCAATTGAGTATATTGAAAGCCATCGCAAGTTTAAGAGACACTAGTATTAAGCTAGTTATTGTTGGCAAAGCCACTGAATACAAGAAGCTTTTGGATGAATTTATTATAACCAATAATATGCAGGAGCAAATAACATTTGTTCCCAAAGTTGATTTTGCTGATTTGCCAGCCATTTTTCAATTGGCAAACTGTTCGATTTATATATCGGAATTTGAAGGCTTTGGTATACCTGTTTTAGAAGCCCTAAGATGCGAAGTGCCAAACATCGTAAGCAATGTGTCATCCATTCCAGAAGTAGCGGGAGATGCAGCCTTAATATGTTCTCCAACCGATATTCAAACTTTGGCGAAACATATGGCTGATGTTCATTCTAACCCTGCATTAAGATTGGACTTAATAGAAAAAGGAAAGCGACAAGCTGAAAAAATAAATCCCCAACATATAGCCGAGGATTTAATAAAAATTTATTCTGCTTAGATTACTTTAACCTTACAGGAATATTTATATCGATATCGCTTTCTGGTGAAGGCTTGGCTGTTTTAGGTATTCCATCATAATGACTCAAAACAATATTTAATTTTCCTATAACTGGCAGTTTATATAAAGTGTCTGATGTGATGTGTAAATGCACTTCCATGCCAAAAGGTAAGGGCGGATTATTGCTATCAAATTCATCAATTTCAACCTCCATTTTTCCTTCAAGTTCTGCACTCGGAGTATAGAAAAATTGATGAACATTTTTTAGGTTTTCAATTTCCTTACTCACGGTGTCAAAAGGAGTTTTAGTTTTATCAATAATGATAAGGTTGATGTGATAATCATAGCCGGTATCCAATAGCAATGAATCAATAGTCGGAGGGTTTCCACCATCTCCATCAAGGTCTTCCCACTTTATCATAAATTGATGAAGCGAATCCATAGGGTCATCATGATTAAATCCTTTCAAAATGACCGTTGTAATCTGTTCTTGAGGCGTGTTTGAAGTAGGTTTTTTAGGGTCATCTTTTTGGCAGCCAAGCATACTGGTGGTGGAAGCAATTAAAAGAAGAATAATGTTTGTTTTTAACTTGGTATTCATATTATAAATGTATTATGTGTTTTAATGATTTTGTTTTAATGTTTGCTTAAAATTGAAAATGGTACAATTGCTCTTAAAATGATATTCCTTCCAGGATCCAAACTAAAATATCGATACCTACTCAAATAATCGCGATAAGTTGTATCAAACAAATTTTGAACGCCCATGCTTATTTTTATGGGTTGTTTTTTGAAGTTTATTTGAAAACCTGCATTGATATCAAACAAGCTGTAAGCGGCTGGAGGTGCTGTCCAGTCTAAACTATCAGGGTATCTATTTTGTTGAGACACGAATGTATAGCTAGCTGTGAAAAATAGCTTTTGAAACTTGCCTATAGCATCCTTCTCATAACTCAAAATTAGTTTACTTCTATTGGCTGGAATAAATATAAGTGGACGAGCATGGCTGATATCATCGGCATAAAGAAAACTCGCATTTAAATTGGCAGAAAAATTTTTGTTTATTTGATAGTTGAGCAATAATTCTGATCCATAAATAACTGCATTGGTTTGACTCCATTCAAACAAGGGGAAAGATCCTCTAAAATTAGTAACGATTGTTTTTGTAGGTAATCGATAGATATAGTTGTCCATGTAGTTTCTAAATAGATTGAATTCGGCTTGCCACTTTTCATTTTGATGTTTAATACCAAGTTCAACATTATAGCTTCGTTCCGCTTTGAGCTTAACATCTCCTTTTTCATAAGTTGCAAGTGCTGCATGAAGTCCATCTGCATATAATTCGTTTATACTAGGTGGTCGCCATGCGCTACTGATATTGCTGTTAAGCTTCCAAGCAGATGTTAACTGATATGATATCCCTGAGGCAAAACTTATATTTTGATAGGATAAGTCATTTGATAGCACTTGATTGTTTTGATTGATATACCTTGTTTGGTCTCTGTTATCTAGTCTGCAACCTAATTCTGCAAACCATCGCTTTTTTGAATATTTGCTAATCGCATATACTCCAAAGGTATTGGCTATAAAATTAGGTATAAAGAATTGCTTGCCTGTGGCGTAATTTCCTTGGTACATCCATGATGCACCAAGGCTATGGCTCCAATTATGTTGTGCTTGTATTTCATACTTTAAGTCGTTTTGCCAACTTGTTAAAGTTAAATCATAAGCTGCGGAATTTTGGTTCGCATTGTTGTTGTTCCAACTTACCAATACATCATATTCTTTGCGGTTATTTATTTGTTGGCTCAATGTGTAACTCAGCTTACTTTTTGCAAATTGATAACTCATTTTTAGCGCATACACTTGATGGTTTACTTCTTGTTTTGGTCGGCCAATGCTATAACTGTAAGGGGTTACAACCAATGGTCTTCCATTGTTAATTACCCTAAGCAAATCCGTTTGGTTATGTATATGAGAAGATTTAAGAATGCCAATCTCACCCTGATAATAGCTTTGAGAGGCTTCAATGTTTAATTTTTTGAAACTATAATTTAATGCAGATGAGATATTCAATTCATTAAAGCCAGTATTGTTCATTACATATTCAGGTGTTTGTGCATCCCCTGCCTTTGTATAGCTTGCTTGGGTTCTCCATTTTAATTCATGATTCTTAAGGTGATTTCCTTCCAACAATATTGAACTTGCTACTTGCTTATTGTTACTAAATCCATTTGCCATCCACTCACCTTGAATCCCTTTATTTTTGAGATATTCGCGAGATGCAATTTTAACAACCCCACCAATGGCTTCTGCACCATATTGCAAGCCAGATGCGCCTTTTATTACTTCCACTTTACCAATAGAGAATGGGTCGATTTCAGGTCCATGGTCAGCTCCCCATTGTTGGTCTTCTAATCGGACATCGTTGTTTAAGGTAACTACCCTGTTGCTATGCATACCCCTGATAACGGGTTTGGCAATGCCAGGTCCCGAGTTTAATGAACTAATGCCCGCTGAGTTTTTTAGTAAATCTACAAAATTCTGTCCTTTGTTTCTTTCAATATTCTCAAGTTTGATTGTGGTTTTGGATGAAATTGTATTGTCGTCTTGATGGCTAGTCACAACAAATTCATGCAAATGATTGATTTCATTTGCTAATTTAATATGTAAGGCAATATCCTTCTCAACCTTAATGCGAATGCTAGTGTGATGATATCCAAGGTAGGCGATTTGAAGTGTGTAATTTCCCTTTTTTATGCTGCCTATCTGAAAGTTGCCATTTTCATCTGTTAAGGTTGTTCGTTTTAACTCTTTAAGGTAAAGACTAGCATAAGGGAGGGCCTGTGAATTAGCGCTATCACTCACAAAACCCGAAATTGTATATGTATTGTTTGATGGCTGAGTCTGAGAAATTGCCTTAAAAGCAAACAATAGACACAGCACAATCATGGCTGTTTGTTTCAATGTAATAATAAAATTAAGTTGAATAAAAGTTGACTAATGGGCCGAATGAAAACGGCTTTTAATTATACCTGAGAGGGCGGGCCTTTATTACTTAATAGTTTGTTGAAAACAAGCTCAGTTGATTGAACATTGATTAGTCCAAGTTTGCAATAAGATTGAAAAGTAATGCTTTGGATTGCTTCGCTTAGGGTATAATTTTTGGTGAAATGAAATTGACAGCTAAAGCATTTTTCAATTGGTTTACCAAGATGCGTTCTGTGTTGACATAAATCTGCATTAAATTCACCTTGACATATTATTTCGTCTAATTCGCAGCTATGTTCAGTGTTTTTGCTTTGTAATGCCGCTAAGTGATCGGTTTCAATATGCTTATGAAAAGCATGGAATGGCACCAAGCTGATTAAGAAACTCAGCAAAATCAAGAAAACAATATATGGAGAATTACGTTTGATGTTGTAAAATTGTTGGCTCAAATTAAGTACAATTAAATTTAAC
>JBBALJ010000032.1:12264-15424 GCA_040403075.1 Bacteroidia bacterium | reverse complement strand
GATGATGAAACCTTGCTTATTCAAAGTGGTAAGCCAGTTGGTATTCTTCCTACACATAAAGATGCACCTCGAGTAATTATTTCAAACAGCATGTTGGTTCCTAAATGGGCTAATTGGGAAACATTTCATGAGCTGGATAAAAAAGGCTTGATGATGTACGGTCAAATGACAGCTGGAAGCTGGATTTACATCGGCTCACAGGGGATTGTTCAAGGTACCTATGAAACTTTTGCTGAAGCTGCTCGTCAGCATTTTGGAGGAAGTTTGAAAGGTACATTAACCGTTACTGCTGGTCTTGGCGGCATGGGTGGCGCTCAGCCATTAGCTGTTACCATGTGTGATGGCGTTTGTCTAGCAGCAGAAATGGTTGAATGGCGTATCAAAAAACGTATCGAAACTCGCTACCTTGATGTAATGAGTCGTGATGTGGACGAAGCTATTGATATGGCCTTGAAAGCGAAAGCCGCAGGACAAAGATTATCCATCGGGGTGGTATGTAATGTGATTGATTTGTTGGAAAGACTAATCGAACGAAACATTACACCAGATTTGTTAACGGATCAAACCTCTGCTCATGACCCATTAAATGGCTATTATCCTGAAACATTAGCCGAGGATGTGGCCGACCATATGCGCAGAACTGAACCTGAGAAATACATTAATATTTCTCTTGATACAATGGCTCATCATGTGAAATTAATGTTAGAGCTACAAAAACGCGGTGCAATCACTTTTGATTATGGAAACAATTTAAGAGGTCAAGCAAAAGACCAAAGGGGTGTGTCGAATGCTTTTGATTTCCCTGGTTTTGTGCCCGCCTATATCCGTCCATTGTTCTGTGAGGGTAAAGGCCCTTTCCGTTGGGTGGCGCTTAGTGGTGACCCTAACGATATTTATGTTACCGATCAAGTGATGAAGGAACTATTCCCAGAGAATACTTCTTTACATCGTTGGTTAGATATGGCTCGTGAACGAATTGCATTTCAAGGCTTACCTGCTCGTATTTGTTGGATAGGACAAGGAGATAGAGAAAAGGCTGCATTGGCTTTTAATGAATTGGTAAGAACAGGTAAAGTAAAAGGACCAATCGTTATTGGAAGAGACCATTTGGATACAGGTTCTGTTGCATCGCCAAACCGCGAAACAGAAGCAATGAAAGATGGCAGTGACGCAGTGGCTGATTGGCCTATATTAAATGCTTTAATCAATACAGCGGGTGGTGCAAGTTGGGTTTCTATTCACCATGGTGGTGGTGTGGGAATGGGCTACTCTATTCATGCAGGTATGGTTATATTGGCAGATGGTACCGAAGATGCTGCTCGCAGATTGAAACGTGTGTTGCATAATGACCCAGCAATGGGTGTTATCCGTCATGCTGACGCGGGTTATGATATTGCTATCGATACTGCTCGCAAACATAGATTGGATATTAAAGAGAGATTGAAAGATAAATAAATAGCAAATATTGATTTTAATTATTCCCGAAAATTGTCAGTTAAATTGACAAATTTCGGGAATTTTTATTTATACTTGTTCCATGAAAATTAAACGAATTGCAGAAGCACAAGTAGAAAAACTATTGAAGCAGTTTCCTGCTGTAGGCCTTGTTGGACCTCGTCAATGCGGGAAGACTACTGTGGCTCTTACTATCCAAAAGCAATTGAAATCTAAGGCTGATTACTTTGATTTAGAAAGCCCTGCTGATTTAAGAAAGTTTAATGACATCGAATTTTTTCTAACACAACATCAAGATGCTAATTTAATAATTGATGAAGTGCAGCGCTTGCCGGATTTATTTCCAGTATTAAGATCCGTTATTGATAAAAAGAAGAAAGCAGGTAGGTTTTTACTATTGGGTTCTGCAACACCAGAATTGGTCAAAGGCGCTTCAGAGTCTTTAGCAGGTCGGATTTATTATATCGAAGCTCATCCATTTAATTTGACTGAGTTGCCTCAGAAAAGTACCACACTTAATAAACATTGGTTTCGAGGAGGTTTTCCAGATTCATATATGGCTAAGAATGATGAAGCCCAATTTCTTTGGATGGATGGCTTTGCGCGCACTTTTGTTGAACGAGATTTGAATTCATTGTTTGGTAGTTCTTTTTCGCCACAAGTGATGTTTCGTTTATGGAGAATGTTAGCTCACCATCATGCTGGTATATGGAATGCCAACTCATTTGCAAAGGGTTTAGATATCAGTCAAACCACTACAAACCGATATTTAGATCACCTTGAAGGTGCATACATGGTTAGGAAGTTGGTGCCTTTTCATATCAATACGAAGAAACGATTGGTAAAGAGCCCTAAGGTATATATCCGAGATACGGGCTTGTTACATTATTTATTAGATATTTATAATGTAAAGACGCTATTCAATCACGCTGCAGTTGGTAATTCATGGGAAGGATATGTAATTGAACAAATCATTCAATTATTGCCTCGTACCATTCAATCCTACTATTATAGAACACATGATGGGAGTGAGGTGGATTTGATTTTGGTGAAGGGTATTAAACCCATTGCAAGCATCGAAATCAAGTATTCAACTTCTCCTTCTGTTTCTCGTGGATTGACCGAAAGTATTAAGGATTTAGGCACTAAGCAAAATTTTATCGTTACACCATCTTCGGATGAAGCATATGATATTAATAAACAAGTGAAGGTTGTTGGTTTGACGCACTTCCTGAGCCATGTATTACCTCTCTTTGTAAAATAATTATTACCGATAATTGTCAGTTCAACTGACAATTATCGGTAATAAAATTATTATTTTTCTGGCATAATACTCAGTCCAAATAAGGCAAAATCATATTTAACAGGATCTTTTTTGTCAAATTGTTTTAGGTTATCAGTTAATTCTAATGCTGCTTTCCAATCGCTTTGTTCTCGCTGCAATAAACCAAATTTAATGGCAGTTCTTTGAACATGCAAGTCTAATGGACATATCAATTGAGAGGGTTTAATGGTTTTCCAAATGCCAAAATCAACTTTTGAGTCGTCATCACGAACCATCCACCTTAAATACATGCACAATCTTTTGCAAGCCGAGTTTTGACTGGGGCTTGAAACATGTTTTAATGTTCTTCTTGGGGCTTCATCATTTGATTCAAAAAGCAATCTGAAGCCTGTCAAGGCTTTCTCAATATTCTTATCTTTT
>JBBALJ010000032.1:0-12164 GCA_040403075.1 Bacteroidia bacterium | reverse complement strand
TGCCCCCAAGCAAACACCGAAGCAAACAATCCCATGATTTCAATGTCTTGTTTCAAGCTGAATTGGTGCGGAATGCAGATAGGGTCATCTTCAATAAATGAAAATTGATTGTATTTATCGACTTGTGTGTCTAAAAATGCTTTTAAACTGCTTGTTTTCACTGCTGCAAATTAAGCATTGCCACCTATCAAATCTATTTTGTTTTTATGTAACATTGTGTTTCATTTGAATACCAATCTGAAACATTAAATACAATGAAAATAAAACAATTCATGATGATTACAACACTAAGTGCAGGAGCTTTGATGTACAGTTGTTCGTCAAATCAAAACAAAGAACAAGGCAAAACCGAAAGTAGTTTTGAAGTTGAATGCGATCGATTTGCAGATTTGCAGGTTTTACGCTACGAAATACCTGGTTTTGCAGAATTAACCCCTCAGCAAAAAGAACTTGCTTACTACTTATATGAGGCAGCTAATGCAGGTCGTGATATTATTTACGACCAAAATAATAAGAATAATTTATTGGTGCGTAAAACCATTGAAGCCTTATATGAAGCCAATCCTAAGCATGAAGATAGCGAAGATTGGAAAAAGTTTGAGGAGTACGCAAAAAGATTCTTCTTTTCAAATGGTATTCACCACCATTACTCGAATTTGAAATTTGCACCTGAGTGTAGCTTTGAATTTTTCACTGAATTGATAAAGAAAACAGATGCTGCAAAACTTCCTTTGGGAGGCAAATCTGTTGATGAGTTTTTAACAAGTATGAAGTCAATCATGTTTGATATAAACTTTGAAGGGAAGAAAGTGGATTTAGCTTCTGGTATTGATAATGTGAAAGCCTCTGCAAATAACTTTTATGAAGGTGTAAGCCAAAAAGAAGTGGAAGATTACTATAATTCTCATATGAAAAAGGATGATGCAGAACCTATTTCTTGGGGATTAAATAGCAAAATGACTAAGGTTGATGGTAAAGTAATTGAACAAGTTTGGAAAGTGGGAGGGATGTATTCTGCTTCTATTGAGAAAATTGTGTATTGGTTAGAAAAAGCTGTGAAAGTGGCTGAGAACGACAAACAGAAAAAAGCGCTTGAACTTTTGGTTGAATATTATAAAACAGGTGATTTGAAAAAATGGGATGAATACAATATTGCTTGGGTAGCAGATGTTGATTCTCGTTTGGATGTGGTGAATGGTTTTATTGAAGTATATGATGATGCCATAGGCAAACGTGCTAGCTACGAATCAGTAGTTTCGATAAAAGACATGGAAGCAACTAAGCGAATTGCTGCTATTGCTAAAGAAGCGCAATGGTTTGAGGATAACTCACCTATTGCCCCTGAACACAAGAAGAAAGAAGTGAAAGGAATCACTGCTAAAGTAATTACCGTTATTCAAGAGGCTGGTGCTAGTGCTCAATCTACACCTATCGGTATCAATCTTCCAAATGCCAATTGGATTCGTCAAAAACATGGTAGCAAGTCGGTTTCATTAGGTAATATTGTTCATTCATACAATATTGTTGGCGCCAAGAGTCCTGTATTAAAAGAGTTTGCTGAAAACGAAGCACAGATAGCAAGAGCCAAAGAATTTGGTGCATTAGCAGGCGATTTACATACCGACATGCATGAGGTAATTGGTCATGCGAGTGGTCAAATCAATAAAGGTGTGGGTGATCCCGACCAAACCCTTAAAAATTATGCAAGTACTTTAGAAGAAGCCCGCGCTGATTTGGTGGCTTTGTATTATGTATTGGATAAAAAACTTGTTGACATGGGTGTTATGCCTAGTCTTGATTGCGGTAAAGCTGAGTATGACGGTTATATCATGAATGGTTTGATTACACAATTAACTCGTTTGAATGTAGGAGAAAACTTGGAAGAAGCACACATGCGTAACCGTCAGTTGAATGCTAAATGGGCTTATGAAATGGGTAAAAAAGACAATGTAATTGAATTTGTTAAACGTGACGGTAAGACTTATGTGAAAGTTAATGATTATGAAAAGTTACGTAACTTATTTGGTCAGTTGTTAAAAGAAATTCAGCGCATCAAGTCTGAAGGAGATTATAAAGCTGCTACAGCGCTTGTAGAAGGTTATGGTGTGAAGGTTGATCAAGAGTTATTGAAAGAAGTGAAAGAGCGTTTTAATAAACTGAATGTAGCTCCTTACAAAGGGTTTATTCAACCTAAGTTAACAGCGGTGATGGATGGCGACAAAGTAACAGATGTGAAAGTAGAGTATCCAAACAATTTCTTGCAAAACCAATTGGAACTTGGCAAGAAATATGGTTTACTTCCTATTAAAAACTAATCAAAAATTATCAGAGCCGTTCAAACGAACGGCTCTTTTTTTTATTAGTTTTTAAAACCGACAACATTTATTATACTTGTATTATGAAAAAGCAAATCTTATTTTCCGTTATCTGCATGGTTTTGGCTTTATCCTTAAAGGCTCAAGATTTATCATTAGGTTTACGTGCTGGTTTTAGCCGCAACTCAGTAAGTCAAGATTTTATAGCATACTCTAGCAAGGATGCCATGACTGGTATGACGCTAGGTGGTTATGCCAAAATAAAAGTGCTAGGCTTTTTTATAATGCCCGAGGTAAACTATAACCAAAGAGGAAATGAAATTAAAGATTTTGGAACTAGTACCATACACAATATTGATGTGCCTGTATTATTTGGCAAACAGTTCTTTAAGGTGATTCGTGTAAATGGTGGTCCTAATTTTCAATTTCAATTGGCGAATACACAAACACAAGTAAGTAATTATATCAATCAATCTAAGTTTAATGATTTTGTGTTGGGGCTGCAATTGGGTGTGGGCTTAGATGTTTGGAAACTTTCTTTAGATGCAAGATATGATATGAATTTGAGTGAGGCAGGCAAAGTGGTGTATATGGATAAATTGACTCAACAAGTAGTTCAACAATATAGTTCAAGAGCAAATATGTTTGTGTTTACATTGGGATATCGTTTGTTTCAATTGCCATGAACATTGAAATATTCAGAGAGCATTGTATAGCCAAGAAAGGCGTAGAAGAAACTTTTCCATTTGATAACGATACCTTGGTTTTTAAAGTAATGGGTAAAATGTTTGCACTTATTTCTATCTCAGATCCAACACATGTCAACCTCAAATGCAGTCCTGATTATGCGGTAGAATTACGTCAGGAATTTGAGGCCGTTAAGCCCGGATTTCATATGAATAAAGCCAATTGGAATACGGTTACTTTTAATTCGGATGCCAATGATAAACTCATTCTTGAATGGCTTGATTTATCATATGATTTAGTGGTAACTGGTTTAACTAAAAAATTGCAGAAAGAATTAGCCGAGATGTAAATCGGGGTCAATCTTTTTTAGCTCATCCCAGAGCCATTTATCAATTCCATTTTGTGTCCAAATGCAGTTTATTCCTAACTTTTCAGCACCCTTGATATTGGCTCGAGAATCATCCACAAATATAGTTTCTTCGGGCTTTAAGTTGATTTCAGCTAAAACATGTGCATAGCAATTTGCATCTGGTTTTCTTAGGCCTATTTCATATGACAAAAACAGTTTGTCAAATGTGTTATGCCAGTCTTCATTTGGGTGGTATTTGCTTATATAATCTTTAATTTCCATGATGTGGATGGAGTTGGTATTGCTAAGTAAATAAACCTTATAGTGATTTCTTAATTCTTCTATTAATCTAAACCGATGGGCAGGAATATCTAATATCATGGCGTTCCAAGCTTTTATAATTTGCTCATCTGTAGCATGGCCTTTTAAAGCCGTTTTCAATGTCATAATAAAATCTTCATCTGTAATTTCTCCTTTCTCATATTGTTTAAATATGGGCATGGATTCATTGATATCTTCAAGGTCGATGCCTAGTTTTTCAAAAGCCCTCAGGGTTTTTTCTTGGTCAATATTTATAATTACCACGCCAAGGTCCAAAATAACAGCTTTAAATTTTTTCATATTTTTTTTCTAAACGGTTGTAATAATAAAGCTAAAAATATACTTTTGCCACCCCATAAGAAGTAAATCTTCTCGGGCCTATAGCTCATTCGGTTAGAGCAACTGACTCATAATCAGTAGGTGCTTGGTTCGATTCCAAGTGGGCCCACCAGCAATTCTAAGCCTTTTCAGTTATTGAAAAGGCTTTTTTTATTATGGCATGGTTATATATTTTATATAGTAAATGTAAAAAAGGATTATGTCGGTATTACAACAGAGGAACCGGAAAAGAGGTTAGGCAAGCATAATATTAAATATTACGAGAATCAATATACCTCTATTGCTGATGATTGGGAGATAAAATTATCAATATTATGTTCGGATATCAAAGTAGCAAGAAAAATGGAATTATATATCAAAAGAATGAAGAGCAAAAAGTTTATTGAGAAGTTGATAGAAAATGAAATAGAAAGGGATAAATTTAGAGAAATTCATAATGGGATTAGCTAATTAGAACCAATAGAAATTGAGTTGCTTGGTTCTCCCGATTAATCGGGACCAAGTGGGCCACTAGCTAAAAGCCTTTAAGATTTCTGAAAGGCTTTTTCGTTTATTATTGTTGATGGTTTATATAAATAAAAATAGCCTGAGGCTAAATAATAGGCTTACTAGCGGGACGCTAGCGATTGCGGGGAGGGCGTCATGGTGAGGAACGAATCCATCTGATTTATTTGGAGATTGCTTCATTTCATTCGCAAATACGTTCAATTATGAAAGAAGTCTAATATAGGATTAGAGATTTAAAATGAATGAAATGTTTGCGAATCGTTACTATCAATTTTCAAAACTCAAAATAGATTTCAGTTAGATAAAAAGTTTGATACTTCGCGCCTTGGCGCCACACAGTATTTTATAAAGATACAAACATTACTTATTTTGCTTCACAAGTGATTCCTCGATTAACAATTGCGAAATAGAGTGGGTATATGAACAGTTAATTATTGGTATTAATTATTGAACCAATTAATGAACCAAATAAAAATAAAACTCCACCTCCTAAAACCATCAATATTGCTGATAATAGGAATTCTTTAATTAAAGAAGAAAAATTGAAAATTAAAAGGAAAAATAAAATTAGAAGTCCCAAAAATGATAACAAAAGACCTAATGATTTAAAGATATAACCAATAATGATATTCGTCTTACTGGTGCTTTCTGTTGCTTTGGGAAATTGATTTTGATCCTGACTATACGGTAGGTTTTTTCTTATTGTATCAAATTCCCCTGTGTTAAAATTCTTTAGTATTTTTATTTCATTACTATCGGTTTTATTTATTTGTGAGAGATTGCTTGTATCAAATTCATTTACTTTAATTGGTAAATTGTTTGGTAAAGATTTGAGGGAAATGTGACTAGTTTCCTTCTCCGAATAACTACTTAATTCGGATAATATTGGCTTAACATTCCCTTCACGCTTACTTTTACAGGCATTTAAAGAAATTACTAGAATTGCCAGAAAAACAAACGTTTTATAACTGGACATATTGGTAGATTTGATAAACAAGTTTAACAAAAAATAAACAATCCCCAAGTTTATATCCCGAATAAAAAATATCCTTACATATCAATACTCAAAAACAGCTTTAAATTTTGCACCAATTATTCTACTCTATTGTGTTGATTGCCTATGTTTGGAGTATAGCGCAAGGTCACTAAATATATAAAGATCTGTTGGTGATAGCACCGCAGGCAGATTGTTTTACCCCTTCTGGGTATGCACATCTTAATGTCCCAAACACTTATGATTTTTAACACCTACTGGCAGGGTTTTCATATATATGATTAATGTTATTGAATATTAATAAGCCCATTACTAATTTTACATCTAAATATTGTGTTTTGGATTTGAATGTGCAGCCAACAATTTATACATATTTTTTAGAAGTGTGAATTAGTTTTTCTACTACTAGTATTAATAAAATTACATTTGAAGCCACTATGCAACCTGTAAAATAAAAAGAACATGAGCCAAATTCTCATTAGTATATTAAAGTATTCGCTTGTCTTCATTAATATTTATTTACTGTTAAACTCTCTTTATTTATTCATTTTCGCTTTAGCATCTAAACTTAAATTCAAGCCAGAAAAGTTAAGCGAATCTTCAACATTTAAAAGGTTTGTAATTGTAGTTCCAGCCTTTAAAAATGACGGGGTTATTATGGATAGTCTGAAATTTAATTTTAGGCAATATTACCCAAAAGATTGTTATGAAATTATTGTAGCGGGGGATAAATTAGAACCCTACACCATTGAAGAACTTCGAAAAATAAACCCAAAACCAGAGAATATTTTGGATCTTCAACTTGATTCTAGTTCAAAAGTGAAGAGTTTAAGGCATACCTATGATTTAATCAAAAACGGTAATTTTGATTACTTGATTATGTTAGATATTGATAATTTACTAGAGCCAAATTATTTAGCTAAGCTCAATAATTATATCCAAGATGATCAAATTGTGATTCAAACACATCGTGTAGCCAAGAACCTTGATACTCCCTATTCAATTTTAGATGCCTTAAGCGAAGAGGTAAACAATAATATTTTTAGAAAAGGACATAGAAATGTTGGTATGAGTGCTGCCTTAATTGGTTCAGGAGTAATATTTAGAATTGATTATTACCTCGATAATTTAATGAAGTGGAAGGCAGTTGGTGGATTTGACAAAGAACTTGAAATAGAATTGGCTCAAAGTAATATACGAATTCATTATGCAGATGATATTGTCGTTTTTGATGAAAAGACTAGGTATTTAGATGAATTAAAAGTGCAACGCACTAGGTGGCTTTCGGCTCAGTTTTTTTATTTAAGAACCAATATTTTAAAGTCGTTTTCAATATTACTAAAGACTGGAAACATAAATTATATTGATAAAATCATTCAATATGCGCTTTTGCCTCGTATCCTTATGTCGGGCTTTCTTTTTCTATTTCTTGTTTTTCATCTTTTTGTATTTAAACAGTTATTTTGGATAGCATCTCTCAATATTTTCTTGAATGTTGTAGCCTTAATGTTGACAATACCAAGTAAATTCATAAATAAAAAATTTTTTAAATCAATAGTCTACCTGCCTATTACATTTTATACCTTATTTATAAACCTTCGTAAACTAAAAGGTGCCAACAGAAGATTTATAATTACCCCACACCACACTACTTCAAAAGGACCTAAGTTTTAAACTTTGGAACTTTTTGTTTTTTACGGTCAAAACATTTTTTTGGTCTGATTGTCATATTATTTAACACAAATTTGATAAAGAGATATTTCTTTGTTAAAATTGTGGTATAAAAAAATAATATGAATAAAATGATACAAAGAAATTTTAAAAATTTCCTTTTAAAAGGCTTTTTCCTATTAATCATAGGAATGGGATTTGAGGTTAGTTGGGGGCAGACTCATTTTGAAAGTGGTGATGGATGGGGAACAGCTGGTTGGGGTTCCTATACAGCTATGACCCAAATGCCAAGTGGCTCAGGGAAATATGGTATTAATCTATCAAATACTGGAACTGGTAACAAATATTTTCGTACAGCCAATGGAGCTGGTAACAATCGCTATGGACCCTCTGGCACAAGTGATGTGCTATTAGCAAAAAATGGCACTCAAAATAATTTGGAAGACTGGAACTCTGGAAATGGTAAAGCAAATTATATAAATGTTACCAATACTGGATGGACTTATGCTTTCCGTACTAATGGTGCCACATCAAAACAAATGATTATTTTTGAAGTGCAGGGGTCTATCAGTACAATAAGTACTGTTACGCAAAGTCCAGTTGCAGCAAGTGTTTGTCCAGGGGTGGCAGTTACTGTAACTGCTACAATAAGTGGAAGTTTCTCCACTGGTCAAGGTGCCTATTTAAGATATACAACTGATAACTTTAGTACTTCAACTGTCGTTGAACTGACTGGTTCAGGAACAACTTATACAGCAAATATTCCTGCAGGAACTAATACTGCGGGAGCTAATGTAAAATATTATGTATTTACCTCTGGTAGCGGTTTGACAATTACTAGTGCTAATGCCGATTTTTACACAATAAATTTAAACAATAACAGTGGTAGCAATTATTCTTATACCGTAAATGCTAATACCTCTATTAGTTCTCAATCAACAGCAACACAAACCGTATTTCTTGGTGGAACTTCAGGAAGTTTCAGCACCCCAATTACTGTTACGGCCGCTGGTGCAGGTTTAACCTATCAATGGTATAGTAATACAAGTGCAAGTAATTCAGGAGGGACTGCATTAGGAACAGCTAATGGAGCCCAAACTAGTAGTTACACACCACAGGCTACTTCAGTTGGAACACTTTATTACTATTGTATTGTTACAGGAAGTTGTTCTAATGCCACAAGTGCAATTTCAGGAGCATTTATTGTCAACTCGCTTAATACTCCAACACCAACAACTCCATTTTCAGTAACAAATTCATCTGTAGCTTTGGTATGGGCAAAGAATGCACAAGCTCATAACGTAATGATTGTGAGAAGTACAACTAATTCTTTTACAGCACCAACCAATGGAGTGGCTTATAGTGTAAATAATACAATTGGAAGTGGTACTGTAATTTATAATGGAAGTGGTACAAGTACAACAGATAATAGTTTGTTAGCGGGCACTACTTACTACTACGCATTTTATTCTGAAAATTGGAGCTACTATTCATCCTCAGTAACTGCAAATTCTACTACCACAGGATATATTTCAGCTCAAACTGGTAATTGGACATCCTCAAGTACTTGGAACGGAGGGGTAGTGCCTCCTTCATCTGCTGATGTTTATATTGCAAATGGTCATACTGTTACATTAAATATAGATACTGTTGTAAATAGTCTGACTATTAATACTGGTGGTGCTTTTACAGCTTCGGATAATACTGCAAGAACATTGAAAATTTCTAATACTACAAGCACCTCTTCTTTAACAAATAATGGTACCTGGTCAAATGGAACTGGTGGTAGTACAATTAATTTTACCGGAACCAATGCATCTGTTGATGTGGTGCATACTGTATCGGGAACAATTGCATTTAACAACATTGTCATCAACAAAATTACAGGTTCGGTTGGGAATGTAGGTGTGAACTTTGGAGCTGCTTGTTCTTTAGCAACCGGTGGAAAATTAACCATTGGAATAGGTGGATTTGTCAATTCATTATCTAACTCAGCCTTTTACTCTACTCAGTCAAATACAACTTTAGAGTTTAGTAATACCGGTGGATACACCGTTGGTACAAATGATAATTCTTGGCCTTCTTCAAATTCCCCTTCAAATATTAATATTACCGCAGGAACAGTTACATTGAACTCAGCTAGAACAGCATCTGGTAATTTAAATATTACTGGTGTCGGCACATTATTATTAGGAGCTAACTTAACCATTAATGGTAATTGGACAAGAGCAAGTTCTGCTACTTTTACACCTAGTACAAATACAGTCACTTTAAGTGGAAGTTCAGCTCAAACTATTCAAATAACAGGTGGTGGAACAGCAACTATGTATGGACTTATTATAAATAATTCAGCAGGTGTTTCTCTTTCAAATTCTGGTGGAAATCTTACTAATTTAAATGTTACAAATTCACTCACTTTGACTTCCGGTGCTTTAACGACAAATGGAAATACTTTGACGTTAAGTAATGGAATAGCAATTTCAAGAGCAACTGGAACTATTTCAGCAGTACCAACATTTTCTGGTACTTCAAGTAATACCTATACTGCAGGTGGTGTGACTACCGATAATGAACTTCAATCAAGTGTGAGCTCAATTTCTTGCACAAATACTTCTGGCAATATTACTTTAAAAGGGGGTGTTAGTTTGACAGCTGCAGCAGCATCCAATGCTTCAGGTGGAACATTTGTGGTATCAAGTACTTCATCCTTAGCACTTGGAGGAGGATTTACAAACGCAGGATCATTGACAATTAATGGTACATTGCAAATTAACTCGGGGGGATATATTTTGAATAGTGCGGGTGTTACTTATGGTTCATCTGGCAGTTTAACCTACAACAATGGTGGCACATATACAATGAGCAATGAGTGGCCTTCTACAAATAGTCCCGTTAACATTACCTTATTAGCTAGTGGAACCAGATTAACAATTGGTTCTTCTCGAACAATTAATTCTTCAGGTGGAATGACTGTAAATCCTAACACTGCTGTTTCAGTTTCATCTGGCATTACATTAACTTCAAACAATAAATTGACTCTTAAATCTAATGCAACAGGATCAGGTTCGATTGGCAATTCAACAGGTAGTACCATTACTGGAAATGTAATTGTTGAAAGGTATATTTCAGGTTCAGGTCGTAGATGGAGATACCTTGGTGCACCTGTTACAGGTCAAACATTGGCAAGTTGGGGTTCTCAGTTTTACATCACAGGTCCTGGTACTCCAGGTGCAACTGTTGGTTCTTTAAATTCTAACAATTACGCAACCACTCGTTCTAATTTATTAGGATTTAATAATTCTGCAGGTACACCATCATCAGTTAGGATATACAATAGAACTACATCTGGATCCATTGAAAATGGTTGGGCTAATCCAGCATCTCATATGGCAACTACTTTAACGCCTGGCGTGGGTTACAGAGTTTTCGTAAGAGGTTCTATTACAGGTAATTATGCAAATGATACGGCTGTTATTGGTTATTTTGAACCGGGATCTGCACCTGCACAATCTTCTTTTACTTTTACCCAAACTGGTGGTATTACTAATACAGCTAATGCTGGCAGTGTTGCAATGCCTATTAGTGCTACTGCTACAGGTGCAGGAAATACATTTGATGCGACAAATGATGGTTGGAATTTATTGGCTAATCCTTACCCATGTGCATACGATTGGGTTGCCTTTTGGGCTTCTAATACGAATAGAACAAGTATTGGTACTGCAATTCACGTTTTTGATGCTACTGCAAACTCGTACAAAAGTTATAGCACGCAAGCAGGTTCCGGAACGCTTACAAGTGGTTTAATTCCAAGTGGGACAGGTTTCTTTGTGCAGGCTACTGGCACAAATGCTGCCTTAACTTTTACTGAAGCTTTCAAAACCACTACCAATCCTTTGGCACTGCATAAAACGACAGCAAATAATGAATTGCATATTAAATACTATAGAGATTCAACAGAAAGTGATGAATATATTTTGAAAATGATTGATGGTGCCACCCTTAACAAAGATGATTACGACATCACTAAATTTAAAAATGATAATCTAAATCTATCAAGCTATGGCACAGATTCTGTTAATCTAACATTGTCTAGTATTCCAGTTGTAACAACAGAAACTCGTGTAAGTATGAATGTGGAGGCCACACAAAAAGGCACTTATTACTTCAATTTTACCAATTTAGAAAGCTTCTCACCTGCTATGAGAATTCAATTGTTGGATAAATTTACCCAAAAAACAATTGATGTAAGAAAAGCAAATTCATACACTTTTGTAATGGATTCACTTCCTCATCAATGGGGTAAAGACAGATTTGTTTTGATCTTAAACGATAGCACCTTTGCAACTACAACAGCAGTTAAGGAAATAGCAAATGAGACGTCAGCTTCTTATGCTTTGTATCCTGTGCCAACAAACGATGTATTAAACATTGCTTACAAAAATAATACTGCTAAAAACATACACGCTGATGTGTTTGATACCAAAGGTAATCGTGTTACAGGAGTTGTATTTAATTCATTAGGAACAGACGGCAAATCATCAATCAATGTAAGTAACCTTTCTCAAGGGATTTACTTTATAAATTTGTCTGACGAAAATGGTGGCGCAATAAAAACAATGAAATTTGTTAAATAAGTTGTTTTAGTTAATGCTCTTGCTATAGAGGCTGCTTTAAACAAAGCAGCCTCTTTTTTTTTAGAATGATTAGAATTGATAATTATTTAATCTTTTCAAGTTGTAATAAAAGGTTGTAAACACTGATTGCAATAACCATCATTGTATATGCTCTGATCAATTTATTTAGGAGCATGAGCAAATAATATTAAGGCAGTCTTACAATTAATCCCAAGTTGTCAAAAGCTTGATTGAAATTTCATTAAAATCAATTATAATAATAAGCCCCCATTTGTAAGTTACAATTGGGGGCTTTTTAGGGTCACATCCATTTTCTGGGGAGTAATCCAACTAAGCGAATAATTTTT
>JBBALJ010000031.1:32035-34746 GCA_040403075.1 Bacteroidia bacterium | reverse complement strand
GAATGATTTTTTTCATAATTGGTTTAATTTTTCTTAAACGAACGTAGTAATAATTTAATTAAACTGATATTAAGATATATTTTTTCTTAATCTCAATTCCCCTGAGCTCTCACAAGTGTTAAGTGAAGCGACACTTGTGAGGATACATAATCAAAGTTTTAACTTTTGTCCGTGGTTTGTATCCTTCTAATATTCACTAGCAGGGCGCTAGCGAGTGCCGAAGGATGGTAAATAATGAATACCAATTTATGTTATAAGTGCTTAAGTTTGTATACATACATTTCAAAATGAAAAATACTGTTTTTAGAAATACGCTTCAATTGCTTCGAATTCCATTTTCATTATTGTTAATGCCTTTATTTATTTTAGCATTGAGTCAGTCTATCGTTAATATTTATACCTCCATCTTTAGTTTTATCATTATTCATTTATTGGTTTACCCTGCTAGCAATGGCTATAATAGCTATATTGACAGAGATGAAGGCAGTATTGGTGGATTAGAAAAGCCTCCTGCACCTACCATTCATTTGTTTTACCTTACATTAGTTCTAGATTTCTTGGCCATTGTATTGGCGTTTTTATTGGTAAATGAACTTTTTTCATTATGCATACTTGTTTATATTTTGGCATCTAGGGCTTATAGTTCCAAACAAATCCGCTTAAAAAAATATCCCATCATTGGATTTTTAACAGTGGTGATTTTTCAAGGAGGATTTACCTATATCATGAGTGTTATAAGCATTACAAATGATTCGTTTGCGTTTTCAAGTGCTAATATCTCATTACTTTTAGCTTGTAGCTTTCAAATAGCAGGTGCTTATCCATTAACACAAATTTATCAGCATGAAGCCGATTTAGCGGATGGTGTAAAAACATTAAGCTACCAATTAGGGTATAGAGGAACCTTTGTTTTTACTGCCATCATGTTTGGAATATGTAATGTGTTTTACTATTTATATTTTGAACAAATGGGTAAAACAAATAATTTTTATTTGATACAACTTTTCTTCTTGCCGATTGTTATGTATTTTATATGGTGGTTTTTAAGAACCATTAAAAACGAAAAAGAGGCAAATTTTAAAAACACCATGCGTATGAATTTAATCGCTGCCATTTGCATGAACACTTGTTTTATCATTTTATTTTTAATCAAGCATTTATTTTGAGTTACTTATCAGCCATTGAAATCGCAGTACCTGCTTACCAATATCATCAAAATGAATTGGCTGCTTTTTTTCAAAATACCGCAGAGGATATTACCATAAAACGCAAAATGAACATGGTAGCTCATAAATCAGGCATTCAAACGCGCTATTCTGTGTTATCTGATTTTGGCAAACAACCTATTGATTTTACTTTTTTTGAAAAGAATTGGGATTTATCTCCGCCTGTTTCATTAACCAAGCGCATGGAGATTTATAAAACAAATGCCCTACAACTTTCTCTTTCGGCTATTCAAAAAATTGCAAATTTTGAATCCATTAAAAGTAGCATCACACACATCATTACTGTTACTTGCACTGGACTTTTTGCCCCCGGCTTGGATATCGAGTTGATTAGAGCTCTAAATTTAAGTCCGAAAACCCAACGAAGCAGTATTAATTTTATGGGTTGCAATGCCGCCATTATTGCACTAAACCAAGCCAATTCTATATGCAATAGCCAGCCAAATGCAAAGGTTTTAGTAGTATGTACAGAGTTATGTACCATTCATATTCAAAATAGTTTTAGCGATGATTACTTGCTTTCTAATTCTTTGTTTAGTGATGGAAGTGCGGCTGCAATCGTGAGTTCAAAACCTCAAAATTTGCCTGAATATAATGACTTGGCCATTACATCATTTGATTCCCTAATCATTCACGAAGGCCAAAACGATATGGCTTGGCAACTTTCCGAAAATGGTTTTTTGATGAGTTTATCGGCCTATATTTCTGATTTAATCAATGGTAATATTTCAAAAATGTTGAGTGATTTAAACATTCAAAAAGATAAGATAAATTTTTGGGCCATACATCCAGGGGGTAAAAAAATTTTGGACGATTTTGCGAAAGTGTTTGATTTGAAAAATAATGAATTGGCATCTGCTTATCATGTCTTAAAAAATTATGGAAACATGTCGTCACCCACCATATTGTTTGTATTGAAAGAATTGATTAAAAATGATGAAAAGAAAACAAGTGGTGACACCATATTTACTGCGGCTTTTGGACCAGGTTTAACCATTGAAACCATGCAATTGGCTTATGTTTAAGAATAGAAGTAACCAAAAAGAATTATTAGATGCGGAGCAAATTCCTGAGGCTGATTTATTCCAAAATTTAAAGGAATTACATGTCATCAATTCTTTATTGGGTGGTTATCAAGTTTCGTTAAACGCATTAAAGAAAATAGAATTTTATAATCAACCACTCACATTGGTAGATATCGGAAGTGGTGGAGGAGATACTTTAAAAACAATCTTTAATTGGTCGAAAAAGAACAATAAAGAAATCAAGCTGTATGGCATTGATTTAAAAAGAACATGTGTTGATTATTCCAATCAAAACGAACCCAATGAATCTTTGAATTTTATTTGTGATGATTACCGAAATATCCATTTACATGTGAACGAAGTAAATATTATTCATGCAAGTTTATTTTGTCATCATTTATCCACTATTCAAATCATTGAACTCATTCAGTTTGCCATCAAGCACAAAGCCATTTTAATC
>JBBALJ010000031.1:9985-31935 GCA_040403075.1 Bacteroidia bacterium | reverse complement strand
TATTCAAATCATTGAACTCATTCAGTTTGCCATCAAGCACAAAGCCATTTTAATCATTAACGATTTGGACCGAAATAGAATTGCTTATTACTCCATCAAATTTTTAACAAATTTTTTTTCAAAATCTTATTTAGTAAAAAATGATGCACCACTTTCTGTTTTACGAGGATTCAAAAAAACAGAGTGGATTGATATGATTCAGCAAGCTGGAGCAAAAAAATATACGGTTAAAAACAAATGGGCATTTAGACACGAAGTAATTGTTTATGGATAATCAATCTTTACTATATGATTGTGCCATTATAGGTGGCGGATTAGCAGGACTAAGCTTGTCGATTCAATTGGCACAAAAAGGGCATCAAGTTATTTTGTTTGAAAAAAATAAGTACCCATTTCATAAAGTTTGTGGTGAATATATTTCATTAGAAAGTTGGGATTTTTTAAACAGTTTGGGTTTGTCTTTTGAGCAACTATCCTTGCCAATTATCGATACGATCCATGTTTCAGCACCAAATGGTTATGTAATAAAATCACCATTAGATTTGGGCGGATTTGGCATTAGCCGATTTTCATTAGATGATTTATTGTACAAAAAAGCGAAAGAGGTGGGTGTTACCGTTTTTGATAATACCAAGGTTTTGGATGTAAACGTTCATGATGAAATCTTTCAAATAACAAACAGTTCAAACATTTTTCAATCAAAACTGGTTTGCGGAAGTTTTGGGAAAATAAACCCAGCATTTATAGCACAAAAAAAAGAAACTGAAAAAGGAAAATACATTGGTGTGAAGTATCATCTTAAAACTGATTTAGCTTCCAATATTATTGAATTGCATAATTTTAAAGACGGTTATTGTGGCGTTTCAAAAGTTGATAATGATACGTATTGCCTTTGTTATTTAACCACCGCCAAAAACTTGAGATTAAATCAAAATGATATTAAGCTTATGGAGCAAAATATCCTGTATGAAAATCCACATTTGAAAAAGTACTTTACTGAATCAACTTTTTTATTTGAAAAACCAGTTGTTATTAGTCAAATAAGTTTTGAAAAAAAACAAACATATAATCATGGAATTATCATGCTAGGTGATGCTGCTGGCGCCATTGCACCGCTTTGTGGAAATGGGATGAGCATTGCGATGCGAGCCTCCAAAATATTGGCTAATCATGTCCATTTGTTTTTAAATAGTAAAATTTCTAAAGACGACTTGATCAAAAATTATACGAACGAATGGGATCGAAATTTTTCAAATAGAATAAAAATTGCTTATTACCTTCAACACTTATTTGGTAAAAACTTAACAACTTTATTGAGTTTAAAATTGTTAAATCAATTTCCTGTGTTATTTAAGCAAATTATTTCCCTTACTCATGGTAATAAATTTTAGATTTCTTTGCATTTAATTAAATAGAAAAAGGCCAAAGATTGCTCTTTGACCTTTAACCTGCTTAATCTTTTAATTTATAATGTGCCTCTTCTTGCTTGCTCTGCTTCTATTGATTCGAACAAAGCTTGGAAGTTTCCTTTGCCAAATGATTTAGCACCTTTTCTTTGTATGATTTCAAAGAATAGGGTAGGCCGGTCTTCAACTGGTTTAGTGAAAATTTGAAGTAAATAACCTTCTTCATCTCTATCCACCATAATACCCCATTTTTTTAATTCGTTTAAATCTTCGGCAATCACACCTACGCGGTTGGCAACTGTATCATAATAGGTACCAGGAACGTATAAGAATTCAACACCACGTTTGCGCATTTCTGAAATGGTAAATACGATATCATCAGTTGCCACAGCTATGTGTTGGCAGCCTGGACCTCTGTAAAAATCAAGGTATTCTTCCACTTGTGATTTCTTTTTACCTACTGCAGGCTCATTGATAGGGAATTTGATATATCCATTTCCATTGGTCATTACCTTACTCATCAATGCGGTGTAATCAGTAGAAATATCTTTATCATCAAAGGTAACAAGGTTGAAGAATCCCATTACATTGGCATAAAAATCTGACCATTGGTTCATGCTACCCATTTCTACATTGCCCACCATGTGGTCTATGTATTTAAGTCCGCAAGTACCCGGATCGTAGCCTGTATCAAGTTTCTCAAATCCTGGTAAGAATATGCCATTGTAGTCTTTTCTCTCTATGAATAAATGAACAGTATCGCCATATGTATGAATGCCACTCATGCGCACTTTTCCATTAGCATCTTCAATGGTTTTGGGCTGCATATAGGCCTTAGCACCGCGTTTGGTGGTTTGTTCAAAGGCATCGTACGCGTCATCTACCCATAGTGCAATTACCTTAACCCCATCACCATGCATTCTTAGGTGATTTGCAATATCACTTTCAGGGTCGAAAGGTGTAGTTAGCACCAATCTTATTTTGCCTTGTTGTAATACATAAGATGTGCGGTCGCGAAGGCCTGTTTCTAAACCTGCGTATGCAAGGTCTTTGAAGCCTAATGCTGTTTTGTAATAGTGCGCAGCTTGCTTGGCATTGCCCACATATAGCTCAACATAATCTGTTCCATTGATAGGCAAGAAATCTTGCGCTTTTTCAAAAATTTTCTGAGTGCTTGAGTAGTTGAAATTTTCAACTTGGGTTAAATCAGTCATGATATATTTTTATTTATTTTATTAATCTTTAGTTTGCCAACTTTGGTAGTATTCAGTTACTTCTAACTCCATTGCTTCTTTTGTAATTTTTACAGGATTGAAAGGGTCGATCATTACTGCCATCTCATTGGTAGCTGTTTTTCCAATACTTCTTTCAATGGCTCCAGGGTGCGGCCCATGAGGGATTCCACCTGGGTGCAGGGTTATTTGTCCTTTTTGTATATTGTTACGGCTCATAAAATCGCCATCAACATAATACAACAACTCATCGCTGTCTACATTGCTGTGATGGTATGGAGCAGGAATAGCTTGAGGATGGTAATCGTACATACGCGGTACAAATGAGCAAATCACGAAATTTCTACCTTGGAATGTTTGGTGAATAGGAGGGGGCATATGAATTCTACCTGTGATTGGTTCAAAATTAAAGATAGAGAATGCATAAGGATAGCAGCATCCATCCCAACCTACCAAATCAAAGGGATGGTTTTCATAAACATAAGGATATATAAGTCCGCGTTTTTTTATTTTTATCAAAAACTCCCCTTCTTCATCATGTGTTTCCATGTTCTCTGGTCCTCTCAAATCCCTTTCGCAGAAAGGAGAGTGCTCTAAGTATTGACCATAGTTGTTTCTGTATCTAGCAGGCGTTTCAATGGGTCCATGAGATTCAACTATTAATAATCTGTTGTCTTTTGATGTAAACTCCAATTGGTAAACTGTCCCACGAGGAATGATTAAGTAATCGCCATAAACAAAGGTGATATTGCCATACATGGATTTTAAAACACCATCTCCTTTGTGAATGAAAATCATTTCATCGGCATCTGCGTTTTTATAGAAGTAGTCTTTTGTACCAAAAATAGGGGCAGCTACACCAATGGTCATATCATCATTTACAAACAAAGTTTTGCGACTTTCTAAGTAATCCTCAACTTGTGGGGCGTTATAGCTCATGTAGCTTCTAGCTTGTAAGTTATCTTCAATAGCCACTTCAGGTCTTGCAGAATAAGGAGCTCCTTTTTCTTTAACTCTTGTTGGAGGATAGATGTGATATACCAATGATGACATTCCTGAAAACCCTTCAGTGCCAAATAATTCTTCATGATAGAGGTTTCCGTTTTCTTGGCGAAATACAACGTGTCTTTTTTCGGGGATGGTTCCTACTTTTTTGTATAAAGGCATAGTTTATTTTTAATTTCAGCAAAACTATTTTCATGTGTAAGCTAAAGTTATGACAGCTGTCATAAATATGTCTGATTTTTGTTTGCTGACAGTATATAAAACCAATACCGCTTTCTTTGCGTTTATATGGGTATGAAAAATAATAAAACAATTTACTTATTACATCTGTCCATATTATTGTTGACATTTGTAACGGCCTGTGGCCAAAGAAATGCTCAAAACAAAATAAACCAAACAACAAACAAGATGACAGACGAAGTAAATAACAAAGAATTAGATACAGCCTTATTTGGTGCTGGCTGCTTTTGGTGTGTAGAGGCCATGTTTCAAAGATTGGACGGTGTGGTGAAAGTAGAAAGTGGTTATGCTGGTGGCCATGCTGTGAGCCCTACCTACAAAGAAGTATGCACTGGAGCCACAGGCCATGCCGAAGTGTGCCGAATTACCTTCGACCCTAAAAAGATTTCATACGAAACCTTACTATCGATCTTTTGGCAAACCCATGACCCAACAACCTTGAATCGTCAAGGTAATGATATTGGAACCCAATATAGATCAGCTATATTTTATTACAACAATACTCAGAAGCAATTAGCAGAAAAATATAAGACAGAGTTAAATGCCAGTGGTGCGTTTAGCAATCCAATCGTTACTGAGATTGTAAACGTAAACAATTATTACCCTGCTGAAGATTACCATCAAAATTATTACAACCAAAATAGCGAGCAATCTTATTGTCAATTTGTGATTGCACCTAAAGTTGAGAAACTTGAGAAGGTTTTTAAAGATAAATTAAAATTAAAAGGTAGTCATTAATATTATTTATTCTATTTATTTACAAGGCTTTAGTTGGAAACAGCTAAAGCCTTTTTAATTTTATATTAATCTCAGTATGGGATTTGCGTTATAATTGTCGCAGTTTGGAAAAAAGCCCAATTTTAGTTTCGAAATGGGAAAATGGATTTTATTTGGGATTTATGAGATTTTTGGCATTGCGTTAATGTCTTGATAATTAGTATTTTGATTCGTTGGTATGGAATTGGGATACATGGTTTCAGCTATCATTAAAATCATGAAAAAAATTATCACATTCGCCATTGCTTTATCATTGCTTGCATCATGCCGCAAGGAGCTAAGTTTAACCGAAACAAATGGCACAGCAACCAATCCATTAGTCAATGTATCCAACGTTACTGAAATAAATGTTCCAGCTGGATTTCAATACCGTACAACACAAGAAACAAATTTTGAAATCAGTATTTTAGGTACGAACAACGAACCTGTTAAATTTACTAAAGTTACTCTGAGTAACGATAGTAAAGAAAACGGAGGAGAAGTTATTGCTATTGGTGCTACGGATGAAAATGGTGTGTTTAAAACCAATATTTCATTGGCAACTTATATGAAGCAGGTGGTGCTTAACACTAGCTATATAGGTGTTCCTTCAGATATCGTTTTAGATGTAAATAGCAACAAAGTGTATGCTCAATTGGGAGGTAAAAATCCTTTGAAGCTTAAAACGGTGTCTTCAACTCAGAGCTACACCTCTGCCTTAGGTAAAACTGCTAGTAAAATTTCTAACCGTTTGGGTGGATGGAATTCACTTGGTGTGCCAAACAATCTTGTTTCACCAAATGATGTGGTAAGCACTCAAATGCTTACAGATATTAATACCTTATTGCCATCAGCACAATCAGTAGCTGTTCGTAATCCTCAATTATTAGATGATAACACCTGTACACGAACTTTGTTAGTAAATCAAATATGTGACTTATGGGTAACATTCGTTACAGAAGGTGCAAATAATATGAGTACGCTTTTTTACTATAAGTACCACAAGAATTTTCCACCTCAAACTGTGTCTGATATTGATTCGATGATAGTGGTTTTCGCAAATTCGTCATTCCTCAATTCAGGCGGTGGATTGGCCACAGGTAATAAAGTATATATTGGACAAGTAGGTGCTGATACTGTTGTTGCTTATGGTATTATATCAAACGGCTTTAATAATACCAATGCCACAATAGGCAACGGACAATATACCTTATTTGCTAATAAAGACCTAAACCCAGAAAGTAACCCTGCATTGCGTCAGCACATGGTGATGGTAAGAGATGTAGCAACAGATAGATTGGTAATGGGATTTGAAGATATTAGAAGGGATTATCCTAATTGCGATCATGATTTTAACGATGTGATGTTTTACACAACTTCCAATCCAGCTAATGCCATTACCACATCTGGAATTTCATCACTTCCCGTATCAAACGATACAGATGGCGATGGTATTAAAGATTCAGATGATGAATACCCTACTGATCCTTTAAGGGCATTTAATAATTATTACCCTTCAGCTACTGGTAAAGCATCTGTTGCCTTTGAAGATTTATGGCCATACAAAGGAGATTATGATTTGAATGATGTGGTAGTAGATTACAGGTATAAAGTAGTTACAAATTCTGCAAATAAAGTAAAAGATGTAAAAGCAAATTATACACTCAGAGCAAGTGGGGGTATCATTCAAAATTCTTTTGCTGTTGAGTTTCCAACACTTAGAAGTAATATAACTGGCCTAACTGGTGCTACATTAGAACCTGGACAAAATAATGCTGTAATAAGTGTTTTTTCAAATAGCCGAAGCGAGATGAGTGATTGGAACACATATCAAAATGTAAATCCAGTTGATACTGATAATTATAATGTAAACTTTACCCTTACTACGCCTGTCAATCTATCAAGTTTTGGCTTGAATGAATACAATCCATTTATCTGGGGAAATAGTCACGGAAAAGACAGAGGCTATGAGATTCACTTAGCAGGTAAAAACTGGACAGGCTTGGCAAATACAGCTTTGCTAGGTACGGGTCATGATGATACAAAAATAAATGGAAGCAAAACCTATTTAACGTCAAATAATCTACCGTTTGCAATCAACATACCGGAGCGTTTTGCTTACCCTGTTGAAAGTGCAGACGTAACATCGGCACATTTGAAATTTGCAGCATGGGCCCAATCAGGTGGTACATTATTTACTGATTGGTACAAAAACTTATCTGGAAATAGAAATAGCAGCAATATCTATAACAGACTAAACTAATAAATTTTCTAAACCTTAAAATTAAATAACATGTACGGACTAATTGTAAATGCTCAATTCACTTATCACAGTCTAATTCGACTGTTTGCAGTGAAACTAAAAACGGTTTATTCAATCATTTTTTAGTATTTAAAAAGATATAGCCCCCTCCTTAATGATAGCTCATAAGGGGGGCTTTTCTTTTTAATAGAGTTATATAAATTGTGCCTTATTTATTTTCAATTCTAACTTGTTTGAATTGCAACCCTTCATTGCCTTTTATACTCAAAGTAATCTCATTACCACCTACATTTACAATTATCTTGTTTTCAATATTTTTTTCTAATGGTATACGCAAGTAGCTAACCTTTGCTGATATGCTAAGCCAATTTCTAACATCTACATGAGAGCTACTTATTGGATTAATATAGTTGTTGTATTTATTGTAGTTGGTATTGAGTTGAGAAGTTGGATGGTTATTATTATTATTAATTGTATTCCTGTTAATGTTCTCGATATTCTGTGACATGCTTTGTGGCTTTTGAATGTTTTGATTGTCTTGAATAACGCTTTTATTAATAGCTTGTTTGTTTAGTTTATTGTCAGCAATTTGATGATCGTTTATTTGATGTTTGTTTATTTGATTGTTATTATATGTGTTGGTTCTGTTAGGTGTAGAGTTTTCTTTTTTAGGTTCTTGTGGTATTGGGATAGGGGTTCTCGGCAAAGGCTGCTGTGCAGCTTGATATGCCTTGGCTTGCGCAATTTCTTGTTCTTTTCTCAGCTCCACCATTTTTTGATAATTTGATTTTAGGGTATTATCTAATGAAGTGATTAAGTTTATTCTTTCTCTTTCTACCCTACTATTTAGGGTAGACATCACCACATAATTATTGTTTCTGATAGTCGTGGGAACAAAAAAAGTGTTGTTTACGTTTACAGAAATATATCTTTCCTGATAATGGTTTTGATAAGTGGGAAGGAATAATGTATTTCCTTTACCATTTATTGTATTATCAATGCTGGATTTTGACAGAGTGTCAAAAGTAAAATACTTTGTATCTTCACTTCTGCTTGGTATGGTTCCATCTTCAATAAATAATATTAACTCAGAAGGATTGTTTTTTTGCTCATACTTATTTGCAAACAGATTCTGGTAAAATTCTAATTTATCATTGTAGCCCAATTTATAAGATAATCTTAAAAGATCATTTTGTAATTGCTTAGGTGTTTTTATTCCATAAACCACCTCAGTACCATTATCGCTGTAACTTGTATAAGCATTTTCGTATGAAACAAAAGCATTTGAATAATCTCCAACCCATTCGTATATTAAACCCGAGAATAGCTCTGGAAATGGGTCTTTCACGTAATTTTTATAATTATATTCTTTTGCCTTTAAATCACCTAGTTGTTGTGATAACAATAGCAACCTTTTTGCCTCTACCAATGTTTCATCTTTTTTACCCATATTGATATAACAAATAGCTTTTGTATAGTTTATCATCATTCTCTCATAATGTTCACTCCTATATTTCAAAGAACTTGGTTCGAAGGCAATTTGATTAAGTCCAATTTGAGTGTTGTTGAACGAACTAAAGTTTGAAAAATTTGTTACACCTGCAGATGAGTTTGGCCTAATATTAGACCAGCCTTCAGCTAATTCATCAGCATCATTTAATGTTTTTGCTGCTTTTTCATTTTCTCCCATCAGTTGTAAAAGCCTTCCTTTTTCTAAAAGATATAATTGTTTGTTGCCTTTTGCTTTTAGGTATTTAATTTTGTCTAGCTCGTTTAATGCCAATGGGTAATTGCCACTTCTATAGGCTGAATAAAAATTTACTCTAGTCTGTAAATAGTTTTTGTTGCTAAACATGCCTCCACAACTAGACAATAATGCCAAGATGGTCATCTGGATAATAAGCTTTTTCATAGACGCTCTTATAAGGCCGAAATATAAAAAAATATTGAAATACAGAATAGTAGTTAAATATGTTCATTCCACATATGCGCTGTATAAAACAATGATGTAATTCTCCTTAATATTCAAAAATTTGCGATTCTAATTTTAGATTCACATGAAACACATATTGTCATTTGTTTTGGCCCTAGTTGTAGGTAATACATTGTTTGCACAAATAGGGGAACCTAAAGGGGCTTATAAAGAGCCAAAAGGGTTCAAGCAAAAATCACATAACCTATTTATGAGCGATAGATTGAAAAAATCAACTTCTCAACGAGATTCATTGTATGAATTAACTGTTCAATATGCCAAAGATACAACAGAACGCGGCATTGAATATCGTAAATTAACCAATGAGTTTAATGATTTGACTACCCGTTACAATGATTTGGATAGAAAGCACAAAGGATTACAAGTGGATTATGCAGAGATGAATTCACGATATACTGATTTGCTAAAGTCATCATTGAGCAAAACTGAACAGCTAAATATGGCATTGAAGCAAAAAGGTGAAGAATTGGCGCAACGCGAAAAAAGATTAGCAGAATTAGAGGCTTATATACGCAGACAAGATTCAATCACGAATGCCTTGAATGACATTGTGAAAAGGGCTTTATTGAGCTTCAATTCTGATGAATTAACTGTTGAAATGAAAAACGGTAAGGTTTATGTTTCTTTATCAGATAAGTTATTATTCAAATCAGGAAGTGCTGATGTTGAAGAAAAAGGTAAAGATGCCATCAAAAAAGTGGCTGAAATCCTAAATAAAAATCCGGATATTGATGTGCTTATCGAAGGTCATACCGACAACAAACCGATCAAAACGGATAAGTTTGCTGATAATTGGGATTTAAGTACGGCACGTGCTAGTAATATTGTTAGGCTTTTGAGCGATGAAAACAAAGTAAATGCTAAACGCCTTACTGCTGCTGGACGTGGAGAGTACATGCCAAAAGTGAGCAATGACATACCTGAAGGTCGTGCTAAAAATCGCAGAACAGAGATTATCCTTTCGCCTAAACTTGACGAACTGTATAAAATGATTGATAAAAAATAACGAGTTCAAATCATGTTGAAATTGTTGTTTAAGGCCCTTGGGATATTATTGATGCTAATTGCCCCGATTATAAGTGGCAGGGCATTTTACGAATATGCCCAAGTAAAATGGATGGGACATAAACCGTCTTACCCATTTGGTCATTTTTTGAGTAAAGCCATCCATTCTGCTCAGATTGACTTTTTAAGTTCATACCAAAATGAAATGTTAAGTATCGGTCTTGCTTTCCTTGTGATTACTATTTTGGCCTATATCTCAATGCTTATCAAAACCATGTTCAACCTAGTAAAACTAGCAATCATCTTCGCTATTGTTTACTTTGTATACCTGAGTATTTAAGTCTTTTCCTTTTGCTTCTCCTTCTTAAGTCTGACAAATAGACATTTGTTAGTCAGTTTTCGATTTTCTGTTCCTACAAAATGTGCCATTGTTTATCATAAAAACTGACAAAACAAGGATGGTATTATCATTGCTGACTCATTGTAAAGAAAAATTATGAGCAAAATTATAGGAATAGACTTAGGAACAACCAACTCATGCGTTGCCGTTATGGAGGGCAATGAGCCAGTGGTTATTGCTAACAGTGAGGGACGTAGAACAACTCCTTCTATTGTAGCTTTTATTAAAGATGGCGAACGTAAAATTGGTGACCCTGCCAAACGTCAAGCCGTTACAAATCCCAAAAACACCCTTTCTTCTATAAAAAGATTTATGGGTAACACCTTCGATCAGGTGGCAACTGAAATCAGCAGAATGTCTTATACTGTAAAAAAAGGTGACAACAACACACCTCGTGTAGATATCGATGGTAGATTATATTCTCCTCAAGAAATATCAGCTATGATACTTCAAAAAATGAAGAAAACAGCTGAAGATTATCTTGGTTATGAAGTGAAAGAAGCTGTAATCACCGTTCCTGCTTACTTCAACGATGCACAACGTCAAGCTACCAAGGAAGCTGGCGAGATTGCAGGCTTAACTGTTAAACGTATTATTAATGAGCCTACAGCTGCTGCTTTGGCTTATGGTTTAGATAAAAAACACCATGATTCTAAAATTGTAGTTTTTGACTGCGGTGGAGGAACACATGACGTGTCTGTACTTGAATTAGGTGATGGTGTATTTGAAGTGAAAAGTACAGATGGAGATACCCACTTAGGCGGAGACGATTTTGACCAAGTGATTATCGACTGGATGGCTGATGAATTTAAATCAGACGAAGGTGTTGACTTGCGTAAAGACCCAATGGCATTGCAACGTTTGAAAGAAGCGGCTGAAAAAGCTAAGATTGAATTGTCAAGCAGTACCCAAACTGAAATCAATTTACCTTATATCATCCCAGTTGATGGTATCCCGAAACATTTAGTTAAAACTTTAACTCGCGCTAAGTTTGAGCAATTGGCTGATAGCCTTATTAAACGTACAATCGAGCCTTGTAAATCAGCATTGAAAAATGCAGGTTTAACCATAAATGATATCAATGAAATTATTTTAGTAGGTGGTTCAACTCGTATCCCTGCTATTCAAGAAGCGGTAGAAAAATTCTTTGGAAAAGCTGCCTCTAAAGGTGTTAATCCTGATGAAGTAGTAGCTTTAGGTGCTGCTATACAAGGTGGTGTATTGACAGGTGAAGTAAAAGATGTGTTGTTGTTAGATGTAACTCCACTTAGTCTAGGTATCGAGACCATGGGCGGTGTATTTACAAGATTGATTGAATCTAATACTACCATTCCTACTAAAAAATCTGAGACTTTCAGCACAGCTAGCGATAATCAACCAAGTGTTGAAATACATGTATTGCAAGGTGAGCGCCCAATGGCAAATCAAAACCGTTCATTAGGTCGTTTCCATTTAGATGGTATTCCACCTGCACCACGTGGTGTACCTCAGGTTGAAGTTGTTTTTGATATTGATGCCAATGGTATCTTGCATGTAAGTGCTAAAGATAAAGGAACAGGCAAAGAACAAAAAATACGTATCGAAGCTTCTTCAGGATTGAGCGATGCAGACATAGAGCGCATGAAACGTGAAGCTGAAACCAATGCTGAAGCAGATAGATTAGCAAAAGAAGAAGCAGAAAAAGTAAACATGGCTGATAGCTTAATCTTCCAAACTGAAAAACAGTTGACAGAGTATGGCGATAAATTGCCTGCTGACAAGAAAACTATTATTGAAAATGGCTTGAAAGACTTGAAAGAAGCCCATGCTGCTAAAGATTTAGCTAGAATTGATTCTGCTATGAATGCATTAAACGCTGCTTGGCAAGAAGCTAGTCAAGATTTATACAATACCACACAAGGAGGAGCGGGCGAACCAACAGCAGATGCTGGAAATTCTAATCCATCAGGCGATGCTAATACCCAAGATGCTACTTACGAAGAAGTGAAGTAAGATTTTAGGATAGAGGAAATAATAAATATTGAAAGCCGAAGCATTATTTGCTTCGGCTTTTTTGTTTCTATAGTTTTTATTCAACTATTAGTTTTTTTATTTCAGTACTATTGTCGCTTGTGAATTTAAGGAAATACAAGCCACTTGCCAAGCCCGATATGGGAAGGGTATTTAGTTGATTGGCTTTGGCTATACCGCTCATTAAAATTTGACCGCTTATATTTATACATTCATATTTCCCATCTTGGCTGCTTTCTATATTCAATATTTCTGTAGCAGGGTTTGGATAGATTTTGACTTCAGTTTTTAAAGGTTTTATTAAATCATTACTGCTTGCAAAACCTGGAGGGAAGCCTGTAAACAAATCTAAATAGCTAATTAATTTTGTATATTGAATACCCATACCAAATTCAGCATCTTTAAAGCTAAAGGAGGTATGTTGCAAAGTATCTAATACCTTCCAAGTGTAGCCATTATCAAAACTTACTTTGCTATAATAATGCTTGTTGGCTCCATCGGATGTACTTGCAATATAAAATCCCAGTTGTTTATTGGTTGCTTTGGCATAACACATATTAGTTAAACCTTTTTCAGTCATATCATTCCATGTATAACCACCATCTTCTGTTCTTAGCAAAAAAGTGGCTGTGTCTTTTATAATATTTTTGTAATACGATAATAGGCCATGCATTGAATCAGAAAATGCAATACTTACTATACTTGGGTCTATATTATTTTTACTAATTTTATCTATATGTATACTGTCCCATGTTTTGCCGTAATCTCTAGCTACAATTAATGATGCATCTGGTTTAGGGTTAACCATAAAAGTAGTGCTGCCTACATTGTATATTTTTTTACCACTATTCACCTTTAAATTAATTAGTAAGTTTACGTTTGCACAAGGCACTCTTAGCCAATTGTTGCCACCATCTTCGGTGCGCCATATCTCGTGGCAGCCATTTAGGGTATCGCCCAATAACCAAGCATGTTTTTCATCAAAGCTATTTATTAATTTAAAATTATAGCTTATTTTTTTAAAAGCAGTATCGTTTCCATTTATAATAAAATAAGGATTCCATGTTTTGCCCCAATCTGTTGTTTTCTGAATAACACTTTTTTTAAAAATATTACTATATTTATTTAATATTAAAGTGGAGTCGTTCAACGCACCTTTAAAAGTGCTATTACTATCATTATTTACAAGGGTAAATGTTTTGCCTGTATCGATACTAATGCGACTACCAAAACTACCTACCCAAATAAATTGTTTTGTAAAGTTCGCAAAAGAATTTTGTGATATTGAAAAAGAATATGGCGTGCCAATGGGGTTTGTTTGCCATTGGCATATAGATTTTTTATATGATGAAATGCAAACTATGATAATAAATAATAATCGTAATTTTTTCATGTTAGGGACTTATTAAAAAGTTAAAATAACAGCTAAACGAAATTATTTATTTAGCTGTTATTTTTAAATTAATTGATTTTAACATGGATTAATATCAATGGTTTTGGTAGTTTGATTAAAATCTACTTTAAAACAATTGCAAGGTTGATCGCATGCTGTACAAATTATTGTTGTTGGATGACCGCTTGTATTGGGATAAACATAATAAGGATTTCCTTGAATATATACTGTCATAGAAATGTTAGATAGTTCATAATATCCATTACCAGAAAAAAGGGTAGTAAAGTCATATTCGTAACTATAATTGTTACCACCATTTAATGTATTCTCGCCCATTGGTTGAGAATGAACAATTTCATGCTTATCGTTTGCCAACGAAACGTAAAGATCGTAGGTGAAATCACAGTCAGTATGATTATTGATTGTCCAAATAAGACGTTCTGTCTGTCCATATATTATTTGGGGAGTAATTGGACCTTGGTCGTAATGATGCGGAGGCGGTGGCTGCGCCACTGAAGGGAAAGCAATGAAAGCAAAGATACTTAGCAATAAAATTCTTAAAAGTTTGTTCGTAATTTTTTTGGTTTAGATAGTTTTAAAATAAATGTTGTTTATTCAATTCTTATTACCATTTGCGCGCCAAAGGTTTTTTGAATTGGTTTAACAAATATGTAGTGATTATTTTGAAAAAAAAAATGAAATTGAAAATACAGCCAATTAAATAAGTAATTCGCTAATTATTAAAACTAAATTTATTGTGTTTTAATGCAAATATTGAAGTCATTAATGTATTTCTGCTTAAATTCATCTAGTCTAAATCTCACCAAATTTTTTCCTTACTAAATGTTAAAATCCTATAATTGTAAATCATATTTTACTAAATGTAAAATATAATTGACAAAATGATTTGTTTGTTTTACGTTTGTGCCGTTAATTTTAAAAAATACAAATTATGAAAACACGTTTTTTATTTCCGTATTCATTCAAAAGAATGGGTTGGATCATGTTAGTTCCCTCTTTCCTTGTGGGTTTGATTGTTTTTATCATGGACTATCAATTTCCTTTCTTAGATGTGAAAGTATTTGCCATTGCTAATAGCTTTCCCTTTTCTTCAAACGCTAAATTCTCTTTTACCAGTAATAATATTACTGATGAGTTGCTGGGTATATTCATTATAGTTGGGGCTTTGTTTGTGGCATGTTCAAAAGAAAAAGCAGAAGATGAATTTATTGCCCAAACCAGATTGGAATCATTGCTGTGGGCTACTTATATCAATTATAGCCTTTTGCTTTTGGCCATGATATTTGTATATGGTATTGAGTTTTTTTCGGTCCTAGTATTTAATATGTTTACTCACTTGATCATCTTTTTAGTAAGGTTCAACTATATTCTTTATAAAAACAATAAAGCCATTCAATATGAAAAATAATATCAGGGTTGAGCGGGCCATCAAAAATATCACACAAGATGAGTTGGCTAAAATCATTGGAGTTAGCAGGCAAACCATCAATGCCATGGAGGCCAATAAATACGTGCCATCTACCGTTTTGTCAATCAAGATTGCCAAGGTTTTTGATAAAAAGGTAGAAGATATTTTCAGTTTAGACGAAAATGATTAAATCTTTTAAACAGGTTATTTAATGCTAATTGGGAAATATTCGAAATTGTAAAATTTTGTTACATACGTATGGTTTTTAGAAAAACATCGTTATAATTGACTAATTATGAAAGTAAAAAGCATTCTATTTTGTATGTTCATTTCGTTAGCGGCCGTGGCACAGAACGATAAATTAGATACTGAAAAAAGTGGTAAAAATTTTGAATATCAAATTGGCATAAATGCTACCAGTTTTATTAAATCTTTTATAGTTCTAAATAACAATAGTATTGCTTCAAATGGAAACGTTCCTCAATTTGCTTTGAATTATAAAATGCTTTATAATAAGCAACAATTGAGCGAAAATTTGCGATATGGATTGAGATTAGGAGGTACTTATACAAGTTCAGAAAATGGTACGGCTAGTGATGGAAATGTAAATAATACAAAAGCATTAACCTTTGCTGCCAGAGTAGGGATTGAATTGCAGCAAAAAGTTAGTAAAAGACTGGTGGTATATTATGGCATTGACTATTTAATGAATAGTTCCAATCAAGAAAATGTAAGTAGTTTTCAGGTTTTTACAAATGTTTTTCAAACCACTACCACCACACAAACTAATTCTGCAAAAGGATTAGGACCGATTGTAGGTTTTCAATTCAATATTAATAAATATATGAATGTATCAACTGAGGCAAGTTTGTATTTTATAAATGGGCAAGGTGAAAGTAAATCTGTATCTACCCGTACAGATGGGCAGCCTATCAATAACCAATCTCCAACGGCAAGTTCATTAACACAATCGACTATTGCTTTGCCAAACTTTATAAATTTTAATATTGTATTTTAATTTTGATAAACCTTAATTGTATGAAAAATAAAATATTCACCTTAATCGCAATTGCCATAGGAGCTAGTATGATGGCGGTATCTTGCAAAAAGGAAACCACTAGTCTTGGAAGTACAAGCAATTTGTATTTGCAAGTACCTAAGTTGCCAAATGTGGTAAGCAATTATTCAAATCCTGAGTTCCCGTCCTATTTGAATATGTCACAAACTACATTTTCCCAGTTGGTAAATGATGATGTGGCTACACTTGGTAGGGTTTTGTTTTATGATAAAAACCTGTCTATTAACAATGCAACGGCTTGTGCCAGTTGTCATTTGCAAAGTATGGGATTTGCGGATGGTATGGCATCAAGCAAAGGTTTTTCATTTAATGAAACTCCTCGCAATTCAATGTCCATTGTAAATGTTTGGCGTCAACAAGGTTTCTTTTGGGATTTGCGTGAAACTGATTTGAACTCAATGGTGTTAAAGCCTATCCAGAACCATGTTGAAATGGGCTTTAATAACATGGATTATGTGGTAAGCAAACTCAAAGATGTTACATATTATAAACCTCTTTTTGAAAAGGCTTATCCTAATCAACTTGTCAGCCAAGGACAATCCTTAATTAACAAGGAAAATATTTCTCAAGCCATCACCCAGTTTTTAAAATCTATGGTTACTTATAATTCTAAATATGACATTGGTAAGGAAAATAATTTTGCCAATTTTACAGCTCAGGAATTGGCAGGAAAAGATATTTTTACAAATAAAATGGGGTGCAATAGTTGTCATTCAGAGCCTGAGTTTGCACCTAACTGGGGAGGTGCATATGCCAATATTGGCTTAGATATGGAATACAAAGATAAAGGTGTTAATCTAAACACATTTTCTGGTAATCCAAACCCTGTCAATTCAGGCCAAGAAAATAATCCTGAGGGTTTGTTTAAAATCCCTTCACTGCGTAATATTGCCCTTACAGCACCGTATATGCATGATGGAAGATTTGCTACCTTGGAGGAAGTAGTAGAACATTATAGTTCAGGAATTAAGAATCATCCTAATTTAAATTGGGAGTTAATTAATATTCGCTCTAACTTTAATTTTCCTGATAATATTGACCCAAGAACAGGAATGCCAACCAAACCAGGTATTTTTACTATTAATGGTGATACTTCATCAAACCCCGAAGAAATTGGTAAACCGAAACGTTGGAATCTAACAGATGAAGAAAAAAGCAACTTGATAGCTTTCTTAAAAACATTAACCGACTATAAATTGACTCATGATGCTAAGTTTAGCAATCCTTTTGTTTCAGTGAAATAGATACAGATAGCCTGCAAAAGAAAAGCCGATTCAATGTTTGAATCGGCTTTTTTATTTTGAATATTTCTATTCGTTTATTCTTAGTATCTGTACATTTCAGCTTTGAATGGACCTTCAACTTTTACACCAATATAGTCTGCTTGTTCAGGATCTAATTTGGTAAGTTTAGCGCCAATATGAGCTAAGTGTAAGTATGCTACTTTTTCATCTAAATGTTTAGGTAACACATATACTTTGTTTTCGTAGTTAGCACTGTGGTTCCACAATTCTATTTGAGCCAAAGTTTGGTTTGAGAATGAGTTACTCATAACAAAACTAGGGTGACCCATAGCGCAACCTAAGTTAACCAAACGACCTTCAGCAAGAATAATGATTTCGTTTCCATCAACATTGTAGATATCAACTTGTGGTTTCAATGTATTTTTAGTTGAACCATAGTTGTTATTCATCCAAGCCATATCGATTTCATTATCAAAGTGACCAATGTTACAAACGATAGATTTATCTCTCATTGCTTTGAAGTGACGGTCAGTAATGATTTTAACATTACCAGTAGCGGTTACGAAGATATTTGCACGTGAACAAGCTTCTTCCATAGTTACAACTTCAAAACCATCCATAGCAGCTTGTAAAGCACAAATTGGATCGATTTCAGTAATCAATACACGAGCACCAGCACCACGTAAAGACTCAGCCGAACCTTTTCCTACATCACCATAACCAGCTACAACAGCCACTTTACCAGCCATCATAATGTCAGTAGCTCTGCGGATAGCATCCACTAAACTTTCTTTACATCCGTATTTGTTATCAAATTTAGATTTAGTTACAGAATCGTTTACGTTGATAGCAGGTATTAACAAAGTACCTTTTTTCATACGCTCATACAAACGGTGAACACCTGTTGTGGTTTCTTCTGATAAACCTTTAATGTCGCTAGCTAATTCAGGGTAACGGTCGAAAACCATATTGGTTAAATCTCCACCATCATCCAAAATCATGTTAAGTGATTTACCGCCTTCAAAGGCAGATAAAGTTTGCTCAATACACCAGTCAAACTCTTCTTCGTTTTGACCTTTCCATGCGTAAACAGGGATACCTGCAGCAGCAATAGCAGCAGCAGCGTGATCTTGAGTAGAGAAAATATTACATGAACTCCATGTAACTTCTGCTCCTAAATGTTTTAATGTTTCGATTAAAACGGCTGTTTGAATAGTCATATGTAAGCATCCGGCAATACGCGCACCTTTTAGAGGTTGTTGCGGGCCATATTCTTTACGAATTGACATTAATCCAGGCATTTCTGCTTCAGCCAAACGGATTTCTTTGCGGCCCCACTCGGCCAGCGAAATGTCCTTAACTTTGTAAGGTACTGTGGTTTTTGATGTTGTTGACATATTTTATTTTTGTTAAATACACTGCAAAAGTATAAAGTATCACCTATTTATAAAATTTTTTTATTGAATGCCATTTCAATCTTACATTTGCATGACAGACAAAATGCCATTAACTCATGAATGGCTTAATGCTTGTAAGTTATAAACCGAATTAAAACTGATAATAATTATGTATCCAGAAATGTTAGTTGCGCCTATGCGCCAACAATTAGAAAGTGTAGGCTTCAAGAGTTTAATGACTCCTTCAGATGTTGAAGCTGAGATGAATAATGCAGAAGGTACCAAGCTTTTGGTATTCAACTCTGTGTGCGGTTGTGCTGCAGGCACAGCTCGCCCAGGTGTAATGAAAGCTGTTCAAGAAGCTTCTAAAAAACCGAGCAGCCTTGTAACCGTTTTTGCAGGTCAAGAAGCAGATGCTGTAGCCAAAGCGCGTGAGTTTACTGCTCCTTTTCCTCCATCAAGTCCAAGTATCGCTTTGTATAAAAATGGCGAATTGGTTCATTTTATCGAGCGCCATAATATTGAAGGTCGTTCAGCTGAGATGATTGCTGAAAACCTAAAAGCTGCTTTTGACGAGTTTTGCTAGTAACTGAAACCTATTAAACAGCAAAGGCTATCCATTTGGGTAGCCTTTGTTGTTTATTAATTTGGTCGTATACTTAATTCATTATTTAGTGTGATGCTTTCATAATTAAGAGAGAGAGGCAGCACTAACTTCTCATATTATCAAACTGAAGTGGTAGTTCAAAATCCTGTGTTCTCAATTTGCCAATGGTTTCTTGTAAATCATCTATTTTTTTGCCGGTCACTCGCACTTGGTCATCCATAATACTGGCTTGGACTTTTAGGCCAGTTGTTTTAATATAGTTTACCACTTTCTTCGCTACTTCTTTGTCTAATCCCTCCTTAACAGGAATATCCAAAAGCATCAATTTGCCACTTGGTCTTGATTCTTTACTTAAGTCTAAAGAACGAACATCCAAATGCTGTTTGCTCATTTTGCCTAAGATAATATCTACCATGCTTTGCAATGCCATGTCTTGAGTGGCTTGCAGTTTAATCATTTTGCTTTTTTTGTCTAACTCAATTTCACACTCCGAATCTTTCAAATCATAACGGGTAATCAATTCTTTTTTTGCTGTATTTATAGCGTTGTCCAACAATTGGAGGTCTAGTTTGTTTACTATATCAAAACTTGGCATATATGTAAAAGATTATGTTTAAGAATATTTTTAGGATTAATTTATCTAATTTCGGCTACAAAATAAATCGTTTATGAGGAAAATAATAATTATAATTTTTGCTTTTCAGTTTTTACTGAGTGCTTGCGATGATAAAAAAAACACGCAAATTATCCCTGAGCCTTCAACCACCACTTTAACGCTCAAAATTAATTATACATACAAAGGTCAAGCTCTTGAGTTGAACGATAAAAGTTATGTAAATAAAGCCTTAGACACCTTTACCATAAGCAGTTTTGTTCATTATCTAAGCAATGTGACGCTAAGCAATGCCCAAAATGAAAAGATTAATTTAGCTAACTACAACCTAAGCTATGCTGAATACGCAAGCACCAATACGATAACCCTGCAAGGTGTGAAAATGGATAATTGGAAGAACATATCGTTTCTCATAGGAGTGGATACTGTGCGCAATCATACAGGGGCGCAAACAGGCGATTTAAGTCCAAGCAAATCCATGTATTGGAACTGGAATACAGGTTATGTCTTTGTGAGGTTTAAAGGCAAACTATCCAATGGGAAAAATATTGGTTTGGATGTAGGAGGTGATGATAATTTGGTTTCACAGTCATTTGATTTGAGTAAGTTTAATTTGAACAAATCCAATGTGACCATTACCCTTGAAATGGATTTGAATGAAATGTTCGAAAACCCTCAAACCTACGATTTTAAAGTAGATGCCACTTCTATTCACACCAGCATACAGCCTGAGGCGGTTAAGATAAAAGCAAACATGGTTGATATTGCTAAAATAGTATCCGTTCAATAAAACTATGAAGAGCAGAGTTGTAGTATCATCTTTTTTTTTAGCCATCGTATTGGCGGTTTCTTGTTCTAAAGATGCCAAGATTGATGGTTCAAACAATACCAATGATGGTTCATATTCGTTTACTTTTCCTGATAAAACTTGGGAGATGTTTCCTGTGCCTGCTGATAACCCAAGCACTTTGGCAGGTGTTGAATTAGGACGCAAATTGTTTTATGATCCTATCCTTTCTGTTGACAATACATTCTCTTGTGGCAGTTGCCACAAAGCACAATATTCTTTTGGTGATAACACCCCACTCAGCAATGGAGTGAGTGGTTTGATTGGTAAACGCAATGCCATGCCGTTGTTTAATTTGGCATGGGCTGATGCCACACCTAACCCACATAAATATACTTGGGATGGAGGTGCAACCTCTATCGAAAGACAAATCATTGCACCTGTAACCTTGCCATTTGAAATGGGCTCAAACCTTGATACAGTGGTTGCAAAATTGCAAAGACACCCTGCTTATCCAGCTATGTTTTTTAAAGCTTTTGGCAATTCTGTTATTGATATAAACAATTTGACTTACGCCATTGCTCAATTTGAGCGCACGCTCATTAGCTATAATTCTCCTTTCGATCGTATGATGAGAAAAGAAATTCCAATGCCTCAAGAGGTGGCTAATGGCTATGCCCATTTTCAGTCGGGTGGGGCAGGGGACTGCGGGCATTGCCATATCAATGGAAATTTGTTTACAGATTATAGTTTTCAAAACAATGGTTTGAGTGAGCAGCCAGATTCTGGCTTAGCGGCTATCACAGGAAAAAGCTATGATATGGGTAAATTTAAAGTACCATCCTTACGTAATTTGCTTTTCACAGCGCCTTATATGCATGATGGCAGATTGAAAACTTTGTTGGATGTTATTGAGTTTTATAATGCCAAAACCCATACCACTGGAACTACTTCTGAGTTTATTACCAAGCATAATCCATTAGGTTTACAATTAACGGCTAAACAAAAAGGGGAGTTGTATGCGTTTTTAGTTTCCCTGTCTGATTCGAGTTTTATTAACGATACCAGGTTTCAGAGGCCATAGATGGTTTT
>JBBALJ010000031.1:3844-9885 GCA_040403075.1 Bacteroidia bacterium | reverse complement strand
TGTCTGATTCGAGTTTTATTAACGATACCAGGTTTCAGAGGCCATAGATGGTTTTTCAGTTCACGGTTGACTGTTCTCGGTTGTCAGTTATCGGTTCACAGTAATTCTACGTCATGCTGAGCTTGTCGAATCCATAAACGGATTATCTAAGGTTCACCCATTCGACAGGCTCAGGGTGACAAATACATTAACTTATCGATAATCATTATGCTCATCTCTAAACCTACATGTCATGGTGAGCTTGTCGAATCCATACACGGATTATCTAAGGTTCACCCATTCGGCAGGCTCAGGGTGACGAAAATATCATCCCTACTTCTTCAAAAACTTCACATTGCCAAGGTAATTCCCTTGTGGGCTTTTTAGCTGAATGATATACATACCCGATGCCATATTAAGCAAAGAAATATCTGCGCTTGATTGCATGTTGCCTGAGCTGATGAACATACCCATGCTGTCATAAATGGTATATTCAGCGGCTGTTTCAGTTATTTGTAGGGTGATGCTTTCTAAGGCAGGATTAGGAAAAGCTTTGATAGTAGCAAATGGCTTAGGTGGTTCATTTGGTGGCAGTGCCTTGCCGTTTTCTATAAAGTTGGTATCTACCAAAAATGCAGTAGGTCGTTGGTAGCGATTGTTGCTATTATCATCATAGGGATTACATCCTTTGCACGCCCCTGCTAAAATAAAACCAGTTTTCTTTTCATTTAATGTTATTGAACTTGATTCGAAATGTAGTAAATTATCGTCTCTCCCAAAGGTATTAACATAACTTCTTACTTTGTTGCAATTAAAATCATAAAATATTAATGAACTACTTACATTACGAATCCAGCCATTTTCATACCCAATTATTTGATTAGGGGTGTAATTCAAAGGATCGTCCATTATTTTCTCTATCTTACCGCTGCTATCTATAAAAGCAATTTGACGATGACTGCTATCTGTACTTACCCATTTTTCTATATACATAATATATTTTTTTAGACCAGGGCTATAGTCAATTACCTTGTCATATGTATAATAGTTACTTTTTATGGTATCTATTTTTGTTATTTCAAAATCATTATTTAATTTGCAAAGAAGTGCACCCCAATTATAAAGTATTGTTTTGCCTGAAATTGTATAATTTGTATCTACTCCAACCATACATATATATCCATCATTGGCCTTAAATATTTTATATATATGACTATCATGCATATTTATATTATATTCTTTTTGTTTTATTAATTCTCCGCTTGTATCCAAATACCATTAAAAACATTTTTAGTTGTAGCGGAACTTTAGATTTGTCTTCATGGTTTCCATAAATAACAAGTTGATTATTGTCTATAAAAAAATTGGAGCTAGTTATATCATTTTCATCAGGATGAAATATTTTATACCAAATAAGTCTACCCTCTTCATTTATCTTGGCCACAAATGTAGTACCTGCCCTAGCGTTCTCTTGGGTGCCGCCTAGGAGGTACAAATAACCATCAGAACCTATTGCTTTATATATGGTATTATTATAAAAATAGCCCTGTTTATTGTCGTAATAATTTCTCCATAATGTATTGCCACATTTATCTGATTTTACCACCATAGCACTAAAGTCACTATGGTAATTATTCTCATTATTATCTAGGGTACCTGCACCAACCATGTAGTAGGCATTATTAAACTCAATGGCATGGTTATAATATGAGTTAGCCAATTTAGATTCGTTAAATAGTAAACACTGAGAGAATGATTCTCTCAGTGTTATGCTAAAAAATATGAACAATATGAAAATAAACTTATTCAACTAAAATTTTAATTGTTTTTAATGGGTTGCCTTTAGGGTCTTTTACTTTCACAAGATAAAGCCCTTTGCTTCTATTTGCCAAATTAATTTTTGGCAAGCCTTTTATTCATAAGTCCTTTAATATGGCAATTGAGTTGCTTGAATAGCTTTAATAAAAAACAAAAAAAGCGGCTGCAAATACTTGCAGCCGCTTTTTTAAATGGGTTGGTTTATATACTTATTCAACGATTAGTCTGCTGCTGGCTTTAGCGCCATTGCTTAATACTACGTTTACAATGTAAATACCTTTGTTTAGGTTACTTAATTCGATATTTTTTTCTGATGCATTCACACCTGAAACATTCATCATTAATTTACCTGTGATATCAAAAATATTGATGTCAGCAATGTTTGCCACTGTTCTATCCATGCTAACAGTAATGTTGTTAGTAGCAGGGTTAGGGAATACATTCATTTTGTTGTTATAGTTCAATTCACTTACTGAAGAGCTTTTTGCAACTTTAGTAATGGTGATGGTTGAAGCTGCTTTAGCCAATCTTCCAAAATATTTGTTATTCGCAACTACAGACCATTTTAAAGTGGTTGGTTGGTTAAGACCAATGCTAAAGTTAGCTAAATTGTCAAACAATATCTTTTCAGTCATTACCATTGAGTCTTTATCACCAACTGGGATTGTAACCAAAGGGTTTGAGAAATCGCCAGTAGGCATATCAAACATAAAGCTATAAGTATTACCAACAGTAGCTGAAGCTTTTGCCCATTTGATAACGATCAATTTAGTTGAATCATCTTTAATACTAATGCTTGCATTGTTAGCTGGAGCTAATAAGTTAAATTCATTTAAAGCAGCATCCCCTTCAAGACCGAAATGTGCAGCTAAACGTGGACTAAAGAAAGCAGCTAATGAATCGCAATACATACGAGCTCTTGAAGCTGACATGTATGGATTTGTTAATTTTGAATCATTACTAGATTTTCTTCCATCAACTGGAAGTGGCACACCGCGATATAAAGCATAAGTTGTATTACCTGCTACGGCAGTATCCCACCATTCCCAAGGCGAACCTTCAGCAGGGTAAGCAGTTTCTAGACCAAACAAATTATTTTTAGAGCCCGGTACTTTCAAAGATCTAACACTTGCATAGTCATTGTATCTGTATTTGTTTAAGCTGTTGTTAATGCCCATAGCATTGGCTTTAGGGATTACATCTCCTCCGCCTGAAGCATTTGCAATAACTGTTACATTAGTTGTTGGTACAACTACGTTTCCTGTTTTGTATGGTGCAAATGGGTCGCGTGTACAATGTGAAGAAATCATCGGTTTGCTTGTTGGTTTCATCCAAGCTGAATCACCCATAGCACCACCGTAGTTGAAGGAAATACTGAAATCAGATGAAACAGAAGGATTGCCTGGCAAGTTGAAAGGAGGAATTCCACCTAAGCCAGTCCAGTCACCTAAAGTATCTGAATTTACCATAGGAGTAGCATCACTGCGTAAGAATTTAATATTAGATTCTAAATCTGCTCTTTTTGAAACCGTAGCCATTGCTAAAGCAATGTATCCACCTGTACCTTGACCACCTACTGCAATCTTGGTATCATCAATACCATAAGTGCTTGCATTTTTTCTAAAGAACTGAATAGCTCTTCTTAAATCTTGCATAGCTCTGTAGGTAGCTTTGATTAATTGCTCTGTTGCTTGTTCTTGGATGGTAGTAGCTGGATTCCAGCCTGAACGATAAGTAACTGCAGCAACTACATATCCTCTTTTAGCTAATTTAGTTGCCATTTCAACAATAGCACTATCTTCTTTTGCTCCTGTGGTTTGTCTATTTACATAAGCAGGTAAGTAACTACCAGTATGTGCCAATAAAATTAGTGGACGGTTTGTCGCAACATCTCCAGTAGGTTGGTACACATCACACCTTAATTTAGCCATATAAAATGGGCTACCGCTTAGCGAAGGGGGAACTGGTGAAGGTTGACCATAAAGTAAATTCAAAGCATAGTTTGAATCATACAAAATGTTGGTTTGTTTGTCAACTGATGAGAAAATCTCATCAATGTAGCGTTTTTGTGCATTCGCCCCTGCAATGCTCAGCATTAGCATGGCCGTCAGAAGCAAGTTTAGTAGATTTTTTTTCATGGTTTTTTATTTTTGGTTTGGTTTTAATTGTAATGTTAAAAAGCAATTTTAGTGAAAAATGAGCATTTTTAGAAATTATTTGAAATTTTTAATGTCGAAAAGTACCGAAATATATATCATTCTGCCAATGGCGGGACCACCAAAAACTTGGATTACCTTGTTGTCTAGCAAATTACTAGCACCAATTTTTAGGGTTAATTTATTGTCCATATAGCCCTTGTTAAACTGGGCATCAAACATACCATAGGAAGGCACATAGCCTGTAAATTGTGGTGATCCTTCATATAGGAAGCCTTCTTGCCATTTCCAATTGAAGCCATAGCCCCAATTAATAAGTTTGAAACTACCTAAGGTGCTTACAATATCACGCCCATTGATTCCTATATTGTATTTATGAGTAGGGGTGTTAAATGCAGGAATTAGAGGATCAGTAGAGCCTTGTCTGTCCAATTGGTTATATGAATAGTTTACTGCAAATCCTAAATATTTTTTATAGAAATAATTAGCTCCAATGGTGAAACCCTGTGTGGTAACAACATCTTTAGAGTTAGCCGTTACCCTATAAATATTAACTGATTGAATAAATGGGCTTCCAGAAGGCCAATCTACTTTTGCTCCAATTTTATAACCTAAGAAATCGTAATACCAACTGTAGTAATAACTGATGTCTAAGAATAATTTTTTTGCAATAGTGGTTCTATAACCAAATTCAATGGTTTGTACCCTTTCAGGTTTTACTGCCGCTATGTTAAAATACTGCAAATTGCTTTGCTGGCCTGAGTTTAAAGCGCTTACCAATGAACCTGTCGTAACAAGGCTATCAAATCCACGAAGATTTCCTAATAGGGTGGCTCTTCCTACATTTAAGTTAATGTATTGATCGGTAAGTGTTGGGTTACGCAATGCAGTAGAAAGCGAAAAACGAACCACATGTTCTTTTTTTACAAACAAGGCGGTTAGCGCTTGAGAGAATAAATAATCGAAGTTTTGGTTCTTGTCAATCCTATTGGTTGCAGTAAGTTTGATGGATGCATTGTTGTCAAAAGCATAACCCAATAAGGAAGCTCCGAAAGGTATAGCAAGCGCTGCCATCAATAGGTTGTCAGTATTTTTGATTAATTCGGTTTGTTTGGCAATACCAGCAAACAACAATCCAGCAATTGAGCCTCCAATTAAACCAACCTGGGCGTTTTCCATTCTTTCAGCATGGCTTAGTTTTATTTTATCAGCTTCAAATTTGTATTCAGCTCCTAAGTAACCACCATATTCCTTGTTATATATTCTTTGGTTTTCAATGGTATCAAGAAAAATGGTGCCTTTTGAGTAAGGTGTATAGAGCCTAAAGTTGGCTCCTGAATTAAAATCTATACCGCCAATCTTAAATTGATAGCCGCCCGCAAAATGATACAAAGCGGATTGGTCGAAAAAGCGCGAGCCACCTTGTCTGTTTGTTAGGCTTGTTATTGATTTTAGAGCGGAGTCAAATCTGGCTGTACCCGGCTCAAATCTTGCTACCCCTCCGCGTAATACATTAATAAGAGTATCACTCATATTACCTATGAAAGTATGATATAATTGAAGTGAATCATAGTACTTTTGATAAAGATATTGGTTAGCATAATCTCCATAATTTACACCTGCAGGTTGGCTTCCAATAGCTGGTCGTATAGCATTTATTCTATTAAAAATATAACCATTCCAATTTTCAGCATAATCCTTAGCCCAATTCACATCAGATTTGGCAGCGTTTTGTAATAGCAAGGCTGTTGCATAGGCATCATAACTGTTTCCTGCATCCTCATTTGTGGCATAAGCACGAATAAAATATTTGCCCTCTTTTCTTAACTCTACTCTGTTTTGATAAAATAAAATATCTTTCAAGCTAAAACGATTATCACCTTGGTATACTGTTGTTCCATTGGCAAAACTTGAAGCAAGTATCAATTCATTATCTTTCTTTATTTTGATATGTAAGGCTGCATTAGCCTTAATGTTTCTAGAATTATAATCAACCAAATCCGTTTCATTATATCCTTTGCGCAATGAATAGCCAAAGCCAAGATAGGAAAGACCTGTTTTTTGAAACGCATTGGTTGAATATTCATC
>JBBALJ010000031.1:0-3744 GCA_040403075.1 Bacteroidia bacterium | reverse complement strand
CGTGTATTAATAATTTTAAAACCAATACTCGCTGATGTCATATCTACACCCTTTAAGTGTGCAAGTCCTTCATAAAAATTAGCAGCAGGGGTTTGCTTGATAGCCAATGCATCCATGGTTTCAATGGTTTGTGGTGCTTGCTTTTGTTTTTCGGAAATCCTCGAATCCCTAATTTCTACCTGCTTTAATTCTCTTGCGTTTTCACTTAATTTTATTACAAGAGGTTTATTATAAACTGTCAACTCATAGTTTACCTCGTTGTATCCTGTATAGCTAATAATGAGCGTAATCGGCAGTTGTTGGGTGACTTTTAATTTAAACGAGCCCTCATAATCGGTGGCTGTGCCAAATTTTGTTCCTTTGATAGAAACAGTGGCACCAATAAGCGCTTCTCCCGATTTTTTGTCTTGTACTTTGCCTGAAATATTCAGCACATTTTGAGCCGACAAACTCAATATTTGCAATAAAAGAAGGGTGTTGAGTAGTATTAGTTTTTTCAATAACATGTCAAATTAAAAAAAGCTAAAATAGTTTTTTTGATTAAAATGCAAACACAAATTGTCTGATCTGAAAAAATATGATGTTAAATTTTGGTTTAGACTCATCATTAATACACTATTCATAAAGGACAAAATCGACAAAATATTTGGATTGTGTAGAATGTTGTCTACAAGACTTTTCTGTAATGTTAAAATTATATTCAAATCAATCTAATAAGGTTAGCATTATTCGTAAAATCCTTTATGTTTGAAATCGCATGAAAAAAAAATACGCCTTTTTATTATTTAGTTTTTTCTTTATCACTTTAGGGATAAAAGCTGCTCCAGGAGATACCACTAAAATTATTGCTTTTGATAAATTATCCATGAACCATTATGGCAATTTTGATACTTGGGTAAAGTTTCCAAGTGCCAACAAAAAATATCAAAGGGTTTGGATGAAATATACCATTGGTTGCGAGAGCAATGGGCAATGTGAATGGGATTATACGAATACTTTATACGTTCGTGAACATACCAAAAAGAATGATTCAACTTTTATGCAAGCACCATCCTTTAAGGTAAATGGTAAGGTGCAGGATTCGTTGAGTTTTTCAATGAATATTACCTATAAAAATGTGTTTAACACAAACACAAAAAAAACAGATTCTATTCCTTCGACTAGTATATTATTAAGCAAATATTCAGATGTTAGTCGCCCTTTGGTGTTGACTGATACCATTCGAGTTTACCCAGTAAACTATTACAGATATATGTTTGATACAGCGGGTGTAAAAATAGATTCATTCTTAGTTCCCATAGAACAAACAATAAAATTGGTAAACACTCCATATTATAATGTTTTTGAAGTAGTAAATAATTATGAGTTGGGAAGAATGATTACCCCTTATGCTAAATTTTTCCCTAAAGCTTTTCAATATGAATATGCCTTTGATGTTACCGACCTAATTACTCAATTGCATGATTCGGTAGAAATACGTATGATGTATTCAGGCTATAGTTGGGGTTTTGTAGCCAATGTAAAATTTGAATTTGTGGAAGGAACTCCCACTCGCGAAGCATACAAAGTTGATCGCATTTATGAAGGATATCTGGCCTATGGAAATGCCAATAATCCTATTGAAAAATATTTAGTACCAAAAACATTTATTACGGATTCACAAACCCAATCTGTTAAGCTTAGACTTACCATCACAGGGCATGGGGCTGAAAATAATGAGAATTGTTCTGAGTTTTGTGCTAAAAAAACATATGTCAAATTGAATGACAGCCTTATTGCACAGCAATTGGTTTGGAAGCCATGCGGTTTTAATGCCATCAGTGCACAAGGCGGAACTTGGGTGTATGATAGGGCCAATTGGTGTCCTGGAGAGCAAGTGAATGTTTATGAATATGAGTTAAATTATAAGAATGGTGTGAACACCATTGATGTAGATTTTGAACCCTTTGTTGCCAATGGAAGCGCAGGCTATCAAGTAAATGCACAAATCGTGTATTTTAAATATTTTGCATCACAAAATGATGTTTCATTGGAGAAGATTAAATCACCAAGTACCAATTTTTGGTATAGCAATATCAACCCTGAATGTGGCAATGGTTTGGTTACGATTAAAAATTTTGGAGCAAACGCATTAAATTCCGTTGATATCTATTACCAAGTAGGTAGCAATACCCCTCAAAAGCGCACTTGGTATGGACTTTTGCCTATTGGTAAAGACACAGATGTGGTATTGTATAATATTAATTTTGCAGGAGCTACTGGCAATAAAACGTTTAAAGCATGGGTTGATAATCCCAATGGACAAAAAGATGGCAATGATTTGAATGATATGAAAACGGCTAGTTTCAATATTCCTGCCCAATTACCCAATACTTTTACTATTGAAATGACCACCAACAAAGTGCCTACAGACAACAAGGTAGTGATTAAAAACCTATGGGGGCAAGTGATGTTTGAAAAGCAATATACCATTGCAAGTAAACTTCAGAAAGATACCATTAACTTAGGTTATGGTTGTTACACACTTGAGTTGACAGACGCTTCAGGTGATGGTTTGAGCTTTTTTGCCAATAGTGCAGGGAGTGGTTCATTTAGGTTGATGAAATTCTTGCCTAATTATTCATTAATAAAAAATTTCAATGCTGATTTTGGTTCAAAAATCGTCTATAATTTCACGGCTGGTGCACCTTTAAGTATTGAGGAAACCACTGCTATGGATTTTGAATTGTATCCAAATCCTGTTTCTAAAACCTTGCATATTGATATGTCTGTTGATAAGGGTTTGATGAAGGATTTTAGCATTTATACCATTCATGGACAATTGATTAAGAAATTTAGTTCATCTGATGCTTCTTTAGATTTTGATGTGGCTGATTTTGAGTCAGGATTATACTTAGTAAGTGTAAGTTCTGATGAAGGTAATGTGTGTCGTAAGTTTTTGAAACAGTAGTATTTAGTTATTCTATCTAACTCTAAAGCTGTAATTTGATTTAGCTCCTTTGGTCATTTTTTTGCTCAATTTTTTTAAGTGTTTTGTTTTAACCAAAACTTATTGTCATATTTGACTATTAAAATATTCATTATGATGAGAAAAAATATACTTTTATTAATAATTGTTTTGTCTTTTACTTCGTTAAAAGCTCAAACTACAATTAACACAACTTTGAACTCAACTGGATATACTGGAACAAATACAAGTGGATCCAATAGTTATATTACTTTTGTTGTTACTAATAATAGTACCAATCTTATTATTTTAAATAGTGTAGGTAATTGGTCAGTTAATACAGATAATGGCACAGTTTATACACTTTACCAATCATCAAGTTCCTTAAGTGGGTTACCACCTACAACCTTTCCTGATCCAAACTGGACAAGTATAGCAAGCGGAACTCCAAATGTTACAGCAACTACACTTTCTGTAAATGAAGTGCTTTCAAATATAAACTTCCCTATTCCAGTTGGGGCAACATACAGATTTGCATTATTTACTTCAGGGGCAAATAGATATAGTGGAAATGGAGCAGGTTCTTGTACACCTAATTCTTTTATCAGTGCTTTCGGAGTTCAATTAAATGTTGGTGATTATCAAATTGCTTCTCAAAATGTGGGCTATGGAGCAGGTAACAATCCTAGATTTTTTACCGGATCAATTTCCTTTTCTTCTAATGGTTCAGCTTCAGCTTCATCCTTCCCGATCCCCAATTTTTATGCACCCGATACCGTATGGTTAAACAGCCCGGC
>JBBALJ010000030.1:0-35010 GCA_040403075.1 Bacteroidia bacterium | reverse complement strand
GTGGAGCTGGAGGGATTCGAACCCTCGTCCGGAGATGGAAACATTATGCCTTCTACATGTTTATAAAGGCATTAATTTTCTAAATAAGTCAGGTTGCCCTTCGTACCAAACTTATTTATATCTTATTTATACTCTTTAAGGCCATAAGCATACCCTAAAAAGGTTTGGTTTTGATGATGCCTCTGATGCAACACGAAACAAAACTTAACATGTTACGAGACAATGGCATTTGCTTGATCCTAGATTAAGCAGCCATAGCGAAGTTAGACTCGCCAGATAAAATTTTGAGCGTTGATATTTACGAGCCAATTACCCAATGCTCGACATGCTAACATAACCCTTGCACATCCCGTCAATACCGGTCAGCCCCAGTATTTTTCAATTATCAATTACGAATTAAAAAATTAAGAATGAATGCTACCCATAGAATTTATTTAACTCGAAATTCTTAATTAATAATTCCTAATTAAATTACTCCATTTCAATTAAAACCTGATTTTTTTCTACAGCTTGTTTCACTTGCACATTCACTTTTCTTACCACCCCATCACCAGCTGCCTTGATATTGTTTTCCATTTTCATAGCCTCAAGCACCAATAGGCTATCACCCTTTTTAATGCTATAACCTTCTTTTACCAATACATTCAACACCAAGCCTGGCATAGGTGCTTTTAACAAATTCATTTTGTTTCCAAGCATTTTGTCCATTCCCAATTGCTTCAACAAAGCATCATATTTGTCTTTAATTTCAACTTGTTGTTTTTTGCCATCCACTATCACACTCATATTCTTGCCACTTTCATCTTTTTGCAAAAGTTCAATGGTATGTGATGCATCACCCAGTATTACGTGGAATTTGTTTTTGTCCAATTTCACCACATCTGCTTGTTGGTGCACCCCGTTAATTAGCACTTCGCCCGCTTTTGTATCAAACAAAAACTCTTTACCGTTTATATTAATGTTGAGCATACTAAATAGTGTTTATCAAAAAAATGGTTTTATTGCAATCGAAATAATTAAAGATGTTAAAAAATACCACCTTATATTTACTTGTCATTACCACCTTTTTGGCCTGCAATGTTACTAAAAAGAAACCGGATGCGAAAATAACTGATAATATTAACTTGGCTGAAGTGCAGGTAAAGGCCAATCGCAAAGAGCCTGAACTTCAATACCAAGCCACTGAGACTAAATTAAACGATTTGATTCATACCCGACTAGAGGTGTCGTTTGATTATAAAAATCAGCATTTGTTAGGCAAAGCCAGTCTAAGTATTAAACCCCATTTTTATTCTACCAATGTGCTTGATTTGGATGCCAAATCCATGCAAATTGAAAGAGTAGGACTGCTTTTGGCAAAGGATACCATGACTTTGACCTTTACTTATGCATCAGATAAGTTGCATATCCTATTGGATAAAAACTATACCCGAAATGATTTGTATAAAATATTTATTCAATACATAGCCAAACCAAATGAAGTTAGCCAAAAAGGAAGCGCTGCTATTAGCGATGCCAAAGGTTTGTATTTTATAAACCCTAATAACGAAACACCCAATAAACCCCGTCAGATTTGGACCCAAGGCGAAACCCAAAGCAATAGCTGCTGGTTTCCTACCATTGATGTGCCAAACGAAAAACACAGCCAAGAAATTTTTATAACTGCCGATGCCAATGATGTTACATTAAGTAATGGTGATCTGATTTATTCAAGGCAAAACAAAAATGGTACACATACCGACTATTGGAAGCAAGACAAACCTCATTCAGTTTATTTAACCATGATGACAGTGGGCGAATTTGCTATCGTGAAAGACAAGTGGCGTGATACCTTGGAAGTAAATTACTATGTAGAAAAAGATTATGCTCCTTACGCTAAAATGATTTTTGGTAACACACCCGAAATGCTTGAAACATTTAGTAAAACACTCGGGGTTGATTACCCTTGGGATAAGTTTAGTCAAGTGGTTGTGAGAGATTACGTAAGCGGTGCTATGGAAAACACTTCTGCTGTGGTTCATATGGAAGCCTTACAGCATGATTCACGCGAGCATTTGGATGCAACTTATGAAGATGTTGTTTCACATGAGTTATTTCATCATTGGTTTGGGGATTTGGTTACTGCTGAAAGCTGGAGCAACTTGCCATTAAATGAAAGTTTTGCCACCTATGGCGAATACATTTGGCATGAACATAAATATGGTAGGATGTATGCCGATAAAGAGTTTGAAGCCAATTTGCAAAGCTATTTAAGGTCGAAAAACAAGCACAAAATCATTCCTATTCGATACAAATACCAATCACGAGAGGATATGTTTGATGTGGTGAGTTATGCCAAAGGAGGCCGCATATTGCACTTGCTTAGATATACAGTAGGTGATGAAGCGTTTTATAAATCATTGCAATTATACTTGACTAGATTTGCCTATAAAAATGCAGAAATTCATGATTTGAGAATGTGTTTTGAAGAAGTAACCGGTCGTGACTTGAATTGGTTTTTTAATCAATGGTTTCTGAAATCAGGTCACCCGCAATTGGATGTAAAATACAGTTATAGCAATATTAACAATTCAGTGAGAATCATTGTTAAACAAAGCCAAGATTCTGCTGTGGGTTTGTATACTATTCCTCTGGCATTGGATGTGTATACAGGGAATAAAATCCATCGCGAGAATGTTGTTATCAGCCATAAGTTAGATACTTTTGAGTTTTCATATGCACAAAAAATAAGCTTAACAAATCTTGATGCGGAAAAAGTATTATTAGGTATTTTAAGAGAAAACAAAACGGATGCTGAATACCTATTTCAGTTGCAACATGCCGAGAATTTTATTGATAAGAAGCAGGCAGTGTCTGCCATTATTAATATTGGTAGATTGGATTCTGTACAACTGATTGAAGCCATTTCGTATTGCTTAAATCATCCATTTTATGGAGTAAAAGAACTTGGATTAAACCTATTGTCAAAGCAAAAACTGAGCATTAAGGAACAATTTGAAACACAAATATTAGCTTTGTCAAACTACAAAGAAGAGGCTATTATCAGGTCAGGAGCTATCAACACCTTGGCTGATATAGATAAAATTATATTTAAACCACAAATCTTAAAGGCATTAAATGATTCCGCTTTTAGTGTGGTCTCATCTGCCTTGGCTCAACTAGTTGATGTGGATGAAGAGGCTGCTTTGAAGTTTTGTAAAGACAACGAGAATGCAAAGAGTGGCATGCTACAAGCCAATATAGCCTCTATCTATACCATGGTGGCAAAGGACAACAAAAACGCTTATTTCAAAAATCAAATTGGCAAAAATGGCTATTATGGTTTTACCATTCTGAGTGCCTATGGCAAATATTTAAAGGCAAGTAATGATGCCATTGTTTCTGAAGGTATTGATCATATTATTGATTATGTAGGAAAAGGCAATTTGGGCTATAACCAATATGCTGTCAAAAATATTTTGAATGACTTAAGACAGAGGTATAAAGAAAATGTAAAAGAATTGGAAAAAAGCAAAGAGCCTAATCCTGCTAAAGCCCAAGCCTATATAGACATTTTGAATAAACTAGATAAGCTTGAAGCCAAACTAAAATCACTTTCTGACATCGAAGAATAACTGGTCGGAGCAAAGCACTTCCCACGTATTTTCTTTTTGTATGTAAGTTATCATCCTATATTTTGTAAGGTCTAGGCCATGTGGGATACCAATTTTATATTCACCTTTAGCACCCTTTAATGGACGGGTATAGAAGAATTTAACCACATTGTGATGGTGTAAGGTTTTGTTGGCATTTTCACCACTGGTTATTTTGTTTATCAAATCTTGTTGCACCAATGCCACATTTATCAGGCAACTATCTGGATTACCCCAAAGGGCATAAGCCACCGTTAAACTATCTTCTCCTGGTGCCATTTGCGAACCCACTCGTATGAAATGCTTCGAAGGTTTGGTAAGAGACTTGCCAATAAAACGACCAATCTCTTTTTTTGCCATGCCCGGCCAAATCTCATTTCCGTTGCAAACGGCCATTGGCGTGTAAACAGCTTCTAATTTGTTTTTGGCTAAATAGGTTCTTTGTCTTTGTGAGAAAACACTGTCACTCAATGGATCTACCCAACCTGAGCGATTCCAAATATCTACATGGAAATCAATAATAGTAACGGGGTTATTTGTTGAATCAGAAAGATGAATAAGTTCTGCCATAAACTTATCTGCTTCAGGGCAACTTCCACACCCTTCAGAAGTAAAGTTTTCAATCAAAACACTAGGTTGATATAAATTGGTGTCAATGGCTTGTTGAGAAAAAGATGGCAAAGCCCATTGGCTAAAAAACAATGTGAAAATAATTTTTATATACTTCTTCATAATTCTATTTGAAATACTTGATGAAATCTGTTGGCTATTGGTTGCCTTCCTACAAATTTTTGTCCAAAAATAAGAAAGCCTTACATCAATGCGATAAAATTTTATCTTCGCTGCTTAAATTATGACCAACGACCAATTAAAAAATCTAAAGCTAAGAGCCGAAGCCCTGAGGAGGTATCTTTGACGTTGATACTAAACTGATTCTAATATCCGAAGAAGAGAAGCAAACACATTCTGCCATATTTTGGGACGACCCTAAGCGCGCAGAGCAAGTGCTAAAATCCATTAAACAAAAGAAAATTTGGACCGATGCCTATCAGCATACCCTTGGTCTGGTGGATGATTTGGCAGTTTTATATGAGTTTTTTCAAGCCAACGAAGCTTCTGAAGAAGAGGTAGATACAGCCTATGCCACAGCTGTTGAATCGCTTGAAGAGCTGGAATTGAAGAACATGCTGAGTGGGGAAGAAGACCAATTGAATTGCATTCTAAACATCAACTCAGGTGCGGGTGGTACCGAAAGCCAAGATTGGGCGCAAATGCTGATGCGCATGTACATCCAATATGCCGACAAACATGGTTTTAAGGCTGAAGTAATAGATGAGCAAGCTGGAGATGGGGCAGGAATTAAATCTTGCTCGATAGAGGTGCATGGCGATTTTGCCTATGGTTATCTGAAGGGCGAAAATGGAGTACATCGTTTGGTGCGTATTTCTCCTTTTGATAGCAATGCCCGCAGGCATACCAGTTTTGCTTCAGTATATTGTTATCCGATAGTTGACGAAAGCATCGAAATTGAAATCAAAGATGCAGATATCGAAATCCAAACCTCTCGTTCGGGAGGAGCAGGAGGTCAAAATGTAAACAAGGTTGAAACCAAAGTGCAGCTGACCCATAAACCTACAGGCATTGTTATTGTTTGTCAGGTAGAGCGCTCACAGAGTGCCAATAAAGAGCGTGCCATGAAACTACTTAAATCTCAATTGTATGAACTTGAATTGCGCAAGCAAAACGAGGCCAAGGATGTGATAGAAGCAGGCAAAAAGAAAATAGAGTGGGGGAGCCAAATTCGCAATTATGTAATGCACCCTTATAAACTGGTAAAAGACCTAAGAACAGATACAGAAACAAGCAATGTACAAGCTGTGATGGATGGGGATTTGGATATGTTTATCAAAGCCTATTTGATGGAATCTTCAGGACATTAGTAGGCAGACTTTAAAAGAAATGAAAGTAAGGATTAAAGTGATGTCGGGTGTTGCCACCCACTACCAAATATTGTCGGGAAGTAATTCTAACAAACACAGCAATTGATAATACTAAAATTTAACTAAGTCCTGAATCTTTGATAAGCTGCTTTTTCAAGTTCTTCTCTATGGCTAGGATGTGCTAGTTTGATGAGTTCAAAAGCCCTTTGTTCTAAGTTTTTTCCATATAAGTTTACAGCACCAAATTCGGTTACTACCCAATGTATATGTCCTCTTGTGGTTACTACTCCTGCGCCTGGTTTCAGGTTAGGAACAATTCTAGAAATGCCTTTGGCTGTCATTGAAGGAAGTGCTATGATAGGTTTTCCTCCAGGTGATAAAGAAGCACCTCTTATAAAGTCCATTTGCCCTCCAATACCCGAATATTGATACATACCAATAGAGTCGGCACAAACTTGACCAGTTAGGTCAATTTCAATAGCACTGTTAATGGATGTAGCCTTAGGGTTTTGACGGATAACGCTTGTATCGTTTACATAAGAAATATCCAATGCATTTATCATTGGGTTGTCATCAAGGAAATCATATAGTTTTTTGGTGCCAATCATAAAGCCTGTAACAATGCGGCCTTTTCTAATTTTCTTCATGGAGTTATTAATCACGCCACTCTCAATTAAAGGAAGCACCCCATCCGAAAACATTTCGGTATGAATACCCAAATTTTTATGATTGCTAAGATTGCGTAAAACCAAATCAGGAATGGTGCCAATGCCCATTTGCAGGGTGGCTCCATCGTCTATCATGGCTGCAATAATTTTACCTATCTCTTCAGCTTCTGGGCTCACTTCATTGCTGTAATTCACTTCTGGTAGGGCGTCTTCTACCCACACCATTTTGCTTATTTTGCTAACATGAACAAAGCCTCCACCATGCACCCTCGGCATATTTGGATTAACTTGTGCAATGATGGTTTTAGATACTTCAACCGCTGCGCGGGCAATATCTACAGATGTTCCTAATGAGCAGAAGCCATGCGCATCAGGTGGTGAAACATGAATTATGGCCACATCTAATGGCAAATAATTTTCACGGAATAAACGAGGAATTTCGCTCAGGAATACGGGCAAATACTCACCTTGGATGCCATTAACAGCGGCTCTGGTATTGGCAGAAACAAATAATGAATTGATATAAAAACTTTCCTTATATTTTTCATTACCAAAATCAATATCACCAAGAGTGCTAATGCTAACGAGCTCCACTTGTCTTAATTCGGTATACCTATCAAGTAATTTATTAGTAAGGAAAACAGGGGTGGCAGCGCTGCCATGAATAAATACTCTGTCGTTTGATTTGATTACAGATATAGCCTCTTCGGCACTTACATAATTGCTCATTTACTATTTAAAAATGTCTGTGCGAAAATAGTAAAGACTGTGTTCTATTGCAGCAATTAATCGCTAATATTACTCATTTTTCTGCATCAATAAGCCTTTCTCAACATATCTGCGTAGGCATTGGGTAATATACTGTCTTCAACTGCCTTAGCTGCTTTTTCTACATCATATTCAAACCTTATGAATTCAATTTGTATGCTTTCCTTGTCAAATTTGGAGCTGTTATCATTGATGTGAGCCATCACATAACATCCTCTAGTATCCCCATCTTTAGGCTTACCCACAGAGCCTAAATTAATGGCATGTCGATATGCATTCTTGCCTTCTATTTCATATTCAAAACACCTATGATACGGTTTATGAGTATGACCAAAAAACATAAGGTCTGCATTATGGTCTTCCATAATTCTCATCATGCTTTTTTCTTCACGGTCTTCAAATAGGTATTCATTTATTTTTCGTGGACTGCCCTGTACCATCAATAAAAATAATTTATCATGGTTAAGTTGGTATTCCAATTGAATATGGGCAGGTAGGGTTCTTAAATATTGTCTTTCTTCGTCACCTATTAATTGGTTGGTAAGTCCTATGGATTGTGCGCCCATGGCCTTGTCTTCATCAGTTTTGTAGGCACAGCCACAATCATCAGAATTTCTTCCCACACCATAATCATAATTACCCGCAATGCAGGGGATGCCTCTTTTTCTGATTTCTTGAATCACTTCATTGGGCCATATATTATATCCAACCAAATCACCTAAGCAATAGATGGCATCAGGTTTAGTTATTTCAAAATCTTTTAACAATGCCTCCATAGCAGGCAGGTTGGCGTGTATATCGCTGAATAATGCAATTTTCATGTTTTTAATAATATCTTTTTTTGAACCAGTAGGATAATTTTACCAATAGAATTAGGGCTGGTACTTTAACCAAAGGGCCTATTACCCCTGCAAATGCCTCGCCAGAATGGATGCCAAAAATGCCTATGGCAACAGCAATGGCCAACTCAAAATTGTTGCCTGTAGCAGTAAACGAAACGGCTACATTATCTGAATAGTCTGCACCCGCACGTTTGGCCAATAGAAAAGTGATAACAAACATCACCCCAAAATAAATTAATAAGGGAATGGCTATTCGCACCACGTCCAATGGAATTTGTACAATCAATTCGCCTTTCAAGCTAAACATAACAATGATGGTAAATAGCAATGCAATGAGTGTGATGTGTGAAATAAAAGGAATAAACTTTTGTTCATACCAAGCTTCCGATTTTAATTTAATCAATGTGTATCTGCTTAGTAGGCCAGCCAAGAAGGGGATGCCTAGATAGATGAAAACAGTCTGAGCAATTTGACCAATGCTTATGGCAATTTCAAAACTTTTTAAACCAAAAATGTTGGGTACTACTGTAAGGTAAAAATAAGAATAAGCAGAGTAAAGCAACACTTGTAAAATACTATTTATGCCTACCAAGCCAGCAATGTATTCGCGATTACCACCAGCTAATTCGTTCCAAACAATGACCATGGCTATGCAAGGTGCTATGCCAATTAGGATTAAACCTGTCATGTATTCCGGATAATCACACAAGAATGTATATGCTAATATAAACATGAATAGGGGAGCAATGATCCATGTTATAAAGAGAGATAAGGCAATTAGTTTTATGTTTTTAAATATCTGAGGAATCTTTTCATACTTGACCTTTGCCAATGGTGGATACATCATCAAAATAAGACCTATGGCAATTGGGATATTTGTGAGCCTATGTATTGGCTACTTGAAGGAATGAGATAGCCAATAAGCACACCGAATGCCATGGCCGAAAAAATCCAAAGGGTCAGGTATTGGTCGAGGAAGCTGAGTTTTTTTGTTCCATTTTTTGAATAATAAGATTAGCAGCATCCACCACCTGGTGTGCAGCAAGATTCTGCGCTTGTTTCAGGGGTTAATATTTTTAGTTTTTCAGGTGGAATACCACATTTGTCAGAAGCCAAGCAATTGGTTTGCTTTGATACCAACATAAAATGATCTCCGCTAAAGTCTAAATCGTACTTACCAATGGTGTCTGATTGGTATTCAACTTCAACTTCCAATTGGCTGTCAATACCTAGTTTTCGCTCAGACAGAGCTATGATGTTTAATAGTTTTTGTGGTTTTAGTTTATGGTCAAAATCATTTGCTTCCCACAACTGAAAATTCACCACTTTTTCGTTTCGAATGCTGCCCCCACAATCAATGAAATGTTTAGTTATAACGCCAACTTCTGTAACATGGAAATGAGCAGGTACGAAACTTCCGTTAGGCAACTCGAAGTTTACATTATCCATATGGGCTAATTGGTTTTTAATTTGTTCTAGTGTCATGATTTTATCGTATTAACAACAGTTTTTCTTTTTCTTATTTAGTTTTTCTGAAATGTTTCCAAAGTATTTTTGAAGCTTTTCGATGGCTTGTTCATCTATACAATAGCAGATTGAATTACCTTCAATGTTCCCCTTGATAATGCCAGCAACCTTCAATTCCTTTAAATGCTGGGATACAGTTGCCTGTGCTAATGGCAATTCGTTAACAATATCCCCACATATACATTCATTTACTTTTAGAAGGTATTCAACAATGGCAATGCGCGCAGGATGGCCCAATGCCTTGGCCATGCTAGCGATACTGTTTTGCTTGTCGGTAAAATGATCTGTTTTAGTTGCACCCATAATTTAATATTGCAATATTACGATAAAGAATTTGAAGTGCAAGGTTTTTTGTAAATTCTATTTAAGCTCGAATTATTTTATTGCATATAGTACCGGCTTGCTAGGGCTGGCATCGCTCTCGAATGAGGCAATTTGGAGGTTTAATAAATATAAACCATCTTGAATTTCATCCTTCACAAATATAAATTCAGTAATGGTGGCATCCAATCTTGGTGCGCTTGGATAGTTCCAAAAGGCATGATGCGCTTCTAGTTTTCCTTCATCTTCTTCTCTATCCACCGAAGGCAAATCGAGTAAGAAATGTTTGATATTATTTTCGCAAAGATAAGCCGTTAAAGCAGGCTCCACATAAGTGGGATTGGTTCCAGAATAGGCTTTATGCAGTTTGTCTGAAATATTAGGAAGGGTGCGTAAAACAAGTCCTTCAATATCCTTTTCCAACAAGGGTTTTATGTCTTCCAACATCACCACCCAATCACCATTGCTTTGTAATTTGGGGGCGATACTAATCAATTGTGCCATGGCATAAAACTGTTTTAGGCATTGGTTGATGGTGATTCTTTCCAATGAAATATGTCCTACACATTCGGTATGGGTGCCATTTCCGTGAGCGTTTAGATAAAGGTTTTCACAATTGCATCCAGCACCTGCGGCTACAGACCCAACAAAATCGCCCACTCGCACAGGCTCAAATCTAGGTGCATCAATATAGAATCCATTGGGGTTATCGTTTCCACTTTTTAAAGGGATTGATATATCAATAGGTTTGGATAAATCCACCTCAAAGTTTTGTTGATTCCAATGTATTTTTGCTTTCATTATATGCGTTGTCTAACAGCTTCGTATAGTGCTATACCACATGCCACTGAAACATTTAAAGATTGAACACCAAACTCCAATGGAATTTTGCCTAGGTAAGTGCAGCGTTTCATAATATCAGGGCTAATGCCTTTTTCTTCATTACCCATTACAATAGCAAGAGGTCCAGTAAGGTCAACATCTTGCAAGTTTTTGCTTGCTTTCTCGCTGCAGGCCAGGGTGGCAAGACCACTTTGGTTCATCAATTCAATTACCGTTTTCAAGTTCTTTTCTCTACAAACTGGTATTTGAAGCAAAGCCCCTGCTGAAGTTTTGATGGCATCATCAGTCACAGGTGCTGCATCTGCAAAAGGAACCACTATGGCGTGTACACCTGCGCAATATGCAGAACGAGCAATGGCACCAAAGTTTCGGGTATCGGTTACTTTATCTAAAATTAAAATAAAAGGCTCTTTACCCTCTTCAAACAATTGAGGCAAAAGCATTTCAATATTGTGGTAGCTAATAGGTGAAATATAGGCTACTGCCCCTTGGTGGTTTTTGTTTTTATAAGCAAAAAATTTCTCCTTAGGAACGTATTGAAAGGGTATTTGGTGGTGCTTACAAAGCTGCAACAAATGTTCAATGGCAGGGTTGCTTATACCTCTTTGAAGTAGCACTTTTTGAATTTCTTTGCCATTGTTTACAGCCTCTTCAATGGCGTGAATACCATAGACAAGAAGAGGGTTTGAGGCTTTGTTTTGATTGTACATTTCTTTTATTTTAAAACAGAAGCGCAGAGAAGCAAGGGATTATTCTTGATACTCTGCGCTTATGGTATTTGTCATTGCTTGTTTAGTTTATCAATCCATTTCTTCAAATTGTTTCACTTCTATTGCAATGACGATTAATGATTATGAACCAGCTTGAAGCTTGGTTAATTCTGCTTGGAATTCTTTAGTCAATTTTTCGTCTTTGTGTATCTCAGCTAATTGAGCACAATAGCCAGCAATTTGCATGTTTTCTTCAATGTCAGACTGAACAGATTTTAGTTTGTTGCCTTTTTTGAAACTCATGAAATACTTCACCTTTTCGGTGTGATACTCAAAAATTTCTTTTAATAGTTTAGCACCTTTGTCTTTTGCATCTGATAAATAATATCCTTCAACCATTCTTACAGAGAACACATCCAAAGGCACAGTTTCTTTTGGCATCATGCTTTGGCAGAAATCTAATGCTTTCACAGCGCTGTCTTTTTTGCCTTCGTTAACCAATGATTCCGACAATCTAAAGAATATATTCTTGAAGTTTTTAGTTTGGCGTAAAATAGTTTCATCAAGATATACTTTAGGGTCGTTCATGTTACCAAATTTAAACTTGGTCATCAAGTTGGTATAAAGAATATCTGTATTGATACGTCCAACCGTTCCATCTGCACCATTGTTGGTGTTTTCGATAGGCACTAAACGATAAGTCAAACCTTCCAATTGGAAATATTTTTGAAGGTTTAAATACACATCGCTACCAGTAGTAATGGCCCAGCAAATAGGTCTTTTATTGATATTAGCTGCAATGATATCTAGCACGATTAAATCTGCTTTCATCAAATTGCTATTGCCAATTTCCCATTTGATACTATCTACCATTAGCGCTGCATCTTTAGGTTGTACCACACCATTTTTCAAACAAGCTTGTTTATCAATAATCAAACTAAAGCGTTTTGTAGGGTAGTAGTGCAATTTCTCGCCACCTTGTGTTTCAACAGTTCCCATAGGATCATTATCATCATTGATAAAGGCCATGATATTGTTGATAGGGTAGTAATCGTTTTTGTTAATACCGTATTTAGCTTCTAATGATGGATTTTCGTAATAAACTACGTAATCACGGTTTCCTTGTGAATATTTATCAGGTGTCATGCTGAAATCAACAGGCTCTGAATCGTAGTTTTTACGTTTTAAAGCATCAGCATACCAATCAGTATTTAATAAACTTAAATTGATTACTCGGATATCAGCCCTTATGCCTTCTACGTTTTGTGCATACCACAATGGGTAGGTGTCATTATCACCATTGGTGAAAAGGATAGAATTAGGAGCACAACTATTCAAATAATCTTCAGCAAAGTGTAAAGCAGTATAACGGTTTGCACGGTTATGGTCATCCCAGTTTTGGTTAGCTAAAATAACAGGAGAACCTACCAAACCAACACCACCTGCAATAAAGGTAGCCGCTTGTGCATTCATGCGTCTCGAAAGGAAATCAACAATCCAAAGAACACCCAACCCTACCCAAATCATGAAGGTTTGGTATGAACCAACGTAAGCATAGTCACGCTCACGAGGCTGGTGTGCAGGGAAGTTCAGGTATAGAATGATAAAGAATCCAGTAAACAAGAAAAGGGTTGAAATAACAATGGCATCTTCTTTTGCCTTGCGGAAATGGAATATCAAACCTAATATTCCAAGAATTAATGGAATACCAAAGTATGAATTATTTGCTTTGCTGTTTTTGATAGAATCGGGCATATTGCTTTGCGGGCCTAATCTCCATTCATCAAGGAAGGTAATACCAGATTTCCAGTTACCTCTTACAATATCTCCAAAACCTTGGTCATCATTTTGGCGACCTACAAAGTTCCAGAAGAAGTATCTCCAATACATGAACCCCAATTGGTATGATAATAAGAAGTCAATATTTTTACCAAAGGTTGCACGCTTTTCACCTGGCATATTCTCCCATTGGCGGTAGCTTTGCACGTAATCAGCTCTATCAGCCCACATACGAGGAAGGATGGTACAATCTTTTGGATCATACACACGCTCCATTTTCTCACCAGCTTCTTCGTATTTGTCGGCACCTTTACGGTAGTTCATGCCTTTTTTCTCTATATCTATCACTTTAGCATAAAAGTATTGTCCGTAGATTAATGGGTTTTCACCGTATTGCTCACGGTTAAGATATGATAACAATGAGAATGGTTGTTCAGGGTCGTTCATATCAATGGGTGGATTAGCCAATGAACGAATAGGAATCATCACATAACTTGAATATCCAATCATGATGAAAGTAACACAAAGAACGGCAGTATTAAGAACTACTTTGCCATTGCGGGTTGTATAAATAATTGCCCAAGTTAATATGGCAAATAACAATGCTATCGTGAAAAGCGCACCTGAGTTAAAAGGCATTCCGAATGAATTAACAAACAAATAATCGAAAATAGTTGCCAATTTAGGAACACCAGGGATGATGCCAAATTGCACAATACCGATGGCAAATACAGCCACACCTGTAGCTTTTAAGAAACCATTACGTGTTGATTTGTATTTTTTGAAATAGTAAACGTATACTATGGCTGGGATAACCAATAAATTCAATAAATGGACGCCAATAGCTAAACCAATTAAATAGGCAATTAATACCAACCAACGGTCTGAATGCTTTTCGTTAGCAATGTTTTCCCATTTAAGAATGCACCAAAATGTTAGGGTTGTAAAGAAACTTGATGATGCATATACCTCTGCCTCAACTGCTGAAAACCAAAAAGTATCAGAGAAATTTAGGGTTAAAGCACCTACTAATCCAGCAGCAAATATGGCAATTGATTGTTGTCCGCTAGGTTCAGCGTCTTTAGCCAATATTTTTTTAGCCAAGTGGGTGATTGTCCAAAACATAAAAACCACTGTCAAAGCACTGGTTGTAGCCGAAACCATATTTACCCAAAATGCCACCTTGCTTACGTCACCCATTGATAATAATGAGAATACGCGTCCAATCATTAAGAATAAAGGTGCTCCAGGAGGGTGACAGATTTGTAAACGATATGAAGCTGAAATAAACTCTCCGCAATCCCAAAAACTAACCGTAGGCTCTAAAGTTAGTGTATAGGTGGCCAGGGATATGATAAAGGTAAGCCACCCAATTACGCTGTTGTACTTATTGTAATTACTCATTTTTAATAAATTGGTCTTTTTAAGTATAGAAGGCAAACATAATCGGAATTTGCCAAAGCAGCAAAACGAATAATAAATTGTTTAGGTATTTGGTAAAATTGTTTTTAAGAAATTATTTAGAAAACTTGTTAATCAATGCGAATGTGGCGAAAAGTTGATTCAATCTAGATTAATATGTGAATGAATGAAAATGCATAAATCGTTACTAATTAGAATAATGAATAGTTGTTGTGGCTTTGTCAAAATTCTCTCTCATTGCGTTATGTCACACATTTTTATTTTATTGCTACATATTATTTTCACTTTTTAATGAATAAATCACTTCTTTTAATTGGTCTTGTCTTTCTGCGTTTTTGGGCATTGGCTGATAATGTTACCCTTGAAACGAATATGTTGAAGGGCAAAACCCTGATGAAAAAAAGTCAGTTTGAGCCCGCTCTGCAACTATATGAGACAAGCATCTTTCAGGCAAAAGCTGAAAAGAATGAGCTCTATACTGCAAAATATTATTTAGAGACTGCCGACTTACTTCTTTTGTTAAACAGAGTTGATTCATTAGATAGCTATTACGGAAAAGCCAATCAAATTTTTGAGAAATTAGGAATGAAGGCTGAAGTCATTCGTTCTCAAACGGGTATGCTGGAAGTTTCGAGAAGGATAAATCCTTCGTCTACCATGGATAAATACTTGGAGCTATTAAAAGAGGCAAGGGAAATCAATAACAAGGATGTATACTACAATGTGTTGGAGAAAATTATTTTGGTAAACAATGGCATGGAAAATTATACCGAAGCTTTTGCCCAAACACATGAATGCATAAATTATTATAAATCCATTAAAGATACCCTTCGTTTAGCCACTAAATACAGGGAATTGGGCGCCTTGTTTTTTACTCATCTTCTTAGCAGAACAGGTGAACCTAATGAAAAAGACTCATGTATTTATTATGATCAATTAGCCATTAAATTATCATACAAAATAAACTCGTATCGCAATTTGGTTTTTGCTTATCAACGATTGAGTTGGCTCTTATATAAAACGGATTTGAAAACGGCATGGAGGTATATCCAAATAGCCGATAGCATTGACAAAAAATACAATATTCAATCTCCTCAGTTACCTAATATCATGTCCTTCTCATTGTTCGAAATGGGCAGAACCAAGGAGGCTATTGAGAAATCTAAAGAATCCTTGCGAATGGGTTTAAAGGCCAAGCAGCTTTTCATTGGTATTCAAGCGGCAGATCAATTATGCATTTATTACAAGGCCATTAAAGAGATAGATTCTGCGCTTCACTACAAGGAATATTCAGTTATAATTAACGATAGTATCAGAAGTCAAAGACATTATAAGGATGCGGCCAAAATGCAAGCCAAGCTTGAGTTTGAGAGGACTTTATTTGAAAAAGAAATAATCCAACAAGAGCAGCTAAAAAGGCAACGAGTTATTAATTCATCTATATTAATTGCCATGGTGTTATTGGTAATTATTGTAGTGCTCATCTATCGAGCTTACATCAATAATAAGAAAGCCAATGCCTTTATATCACAACAAAATGATGAAAAAGCTTTATTGTTAAAAGAGATTCATCATCGGGTGAAGAACAACCTATCTATTATATCGAGCATTTTGGAATTACAGCAGAGAGAGATAAAAGATGAAAACCTGAAGTCTGTATTCAAAGATGCGCAACTCAGGGTTAACAGCATGGCATTGGTTCATAGAAGTTTGTATGAAGAGGATTTTACAGGTTCTATTCAGGTATCAAACTATCTGAAAAACCTTTATTCAACCATTTACAATACTTACAAAAATACTGGTAGACAAATTACCCATGATATTTCAACTCAAAACATAGAATTGAATCTTGACACTTTGGTTCCTTTGGCATTAATAGTGAATGAACTTCTCACAAATTCTTTTAAATATGCCTTTGAAGACCGTAGTGTTGGTCATATTTTCTTGGGTTTAGAAATGGATAAAAATGATTATATATTTACCTACAGCGATAATGGTATTGGAATAGCAAAGGATATTTCAAAGAAGGGTTTAGGATCCATATTAATTAATGGATTGGCAAAGCAATTAAAAGGAAATATTGAATTAGAGAATAATGGTTTGGGCTTGAAGTATAAGGTAAGATTTAAGCTTTTAAGTCACGAAACTTTGAATGATTAAAATTGATGGATAAATAGTATAATTGAAAAATAGAACTGCGAATGGAAAACATTAAAATAATGATAGTTGAGGATGAGTTTATCATTGCTAGAAATCTGAAAATGATGTTAGAGGATTTGGGTTATGACCCATTTGAACCTGTTGATACTGTTAAGGATGCTATTCAGCTCCTGGAAAATAACCATGTGGATATGGCTATCTTAGATATCAACTTGAGTGGAAAGCATGAAGGAATAGAAATTGGAAAACATATCTATTGCCACGTTCACATACCTTTTATTTACCTTACAAGCAATGCTGATAAAGCTACAGTGGATGAAGCAAAATTAACCCACCCGAATGCATATTTAATAAAGCCTTTTTCAACGGATGATATTTATGCTGCCATTGAGACTGCTATTAGTACCCAAAATGTTTTTGATAAGGATGAAGAACTGCTTAACATTTTATCGGACACTTTTTTTATTAAATTAGATAGGAAATATTTCAAGGTAGACATAAAGGACATTTCTCATTTTGAAGCTGATGGAAAGATGATGAAAATATTTACTTCAAAAGATCAAGAGTTTTCAATCAGGTGCAGTTTAGAGAGTTTATTCAATCAATTGAAGCCTTATAATTTTGTTCGTGTGCATCGAAGTTTTTGCATCAATCCATTGCATTTGGCTGAAATCAACAATGAATATGTTACTGTGAACAACAAACAGCTCCCACTTGGAAGAAATTTTAGAGAAGATTTATTAAAACGTATCAAAACTTTGAGTTAGTTTATTCTTCCACTAACTTTCAATTCTTACACCCTTCATCCGCTATTTTTTGCCACTTATTTATATTCTTAATGGCTTGTTGCTGAGATGAATTTTGATTCAGTTAAAAATTTTAATACCTATTAATAGTGATTTCGTGCCCGATTTTTTGCATTTGATACCAAACTTATTATGCTTAAAATAGTTTATTGGATTTTAGTACTCAGAAATAATTATCAATTACTATGGGTATATTTTACAAAAAACGGAAAACACTTTATGGATTAAAGTTATTCCATTTCATTCTATTCAGCTTGTTTTTCCAAGCAAGTGTTTTTGCGCAGCAACCAGGCAACTCGCTTCGGTTTGATGGATCAAACGATTATGTAACACTGCCTAACGCTTTGGCTACAGCTACTACTTTAAGTTCCAATAATGGTATTACCATTGAATATTGGTTTAGAGGAAGTAGTTTATTATCGGCAGTACGTATTCAAAATACCAACGCATACATTGTAGCTGGTTATGGAATGCAACACATTATTTCAACAGATGGTGGTACTTCTGGAGTAGCCATTCCAGACTATGTGCAAGATGGAAGATGGCACCATATTGCCATGACATGGCAAAAAAATACGGTTAATGGTTTTAAAAGTTATGTTGATGGGCAATTGGTTGCTCAGCGCAATGCTGCCAATGTAAATTTGCCAACAATTAATTCAGGAGCTTTCCTCGGAACATTTAACACTGCAGCCGAATTTACTAATGGTAGCCTCGATGAAGTGAAAATTTATAATACTGCATTAAGTCAAGCCAATATTCAAAACGATATGGTAAATACAGCCTCTCAAGTTCCTTTGAGTTTATTGGCTTATTACCATTTTAACCAAGGAATTGCTGGTGGAACAAATACCACCATCACTTCTTTAAGAGATACTTCTGGAAGAGGGTTCCATGGTATTTTAACAAACTTCACATTAAATAATACCAACAATAACAGTAATTGGGTAGAAAGCTATGCAATGGTTGTTCCAACAGCAAACGCTGCTAGCAGCATTAGTTCAACAGGCTTTACTGCCAATTGGAGCGCGCCAGTTGTTGGAACAGTTAATAATTATTTATTAGATGTATCAACCAATCCTGATTTTACCGGAATGATAAGTGGCTCGCCTTTCACACTTTCATCGACCACATTAAGTTACAATGCACAGGGTTTATTAAGTGGCACTTATTATTATAGGGTAAGAGCCAACAAAACTACAGTTGATTTGCAAGGAGTGCCATCAAATGTAAGAACAGTTACCATTCCTTATGTTTTACCAGGCAATGCTTTGTCATTTGATGGAGTTAATGATTATGTGAGTTTACCAAATGGAATTTTAAATTCATTAAGTGGAAATGCTACCATAGAAACATGGTTTTTGTGGAATGGTGGAAATGGATGGCAAAGGTTATTTGACTTTGGAAACAATCAATCTAATTATGTACTATTTACACCTATGCCTGCAGGTGGCGATCCAAGACCATTTTTTCAAATTTATAATGGATCGATTGCAAATAATATATATTGTAATAAACCTTTGGTGGTTGGTAAATGGAATCATTTAGCCATAACGATAAATGCAGCTTCAAATGTTGGTAGCATATACATAAATGGTGAATTGGTTGGGCAAAATACGAACTTTACTTTACGACCAAATGTAATTGGAAACAGCATAACTAATTACATAGGACGTTCCCAATTCTCCAATGACGCTTTTTTTAATGGAAGAATAGATGAATTTAGAATTTGGAATATTGCAAGGTCGCAATCAGATATTTTAGCGGGGATGCGCAATGGTGTTTCTGCTAATTCAACTGGTTTAGTAGATTATTACAAATTTGAACAAGGTGTGGCTGGTGCCAACAACGCTGGCTTAACTACTTTGGTAGATTCTACTAATATTGCGAATAATGGAACATTAATAGGTTTTGCTAATTCTGGAAGTAATAGCAATTGGGTTGAAAGTTATGCTTTGGCAATTCCTACAGCCTTAGCTCCTTCAAGCATAAGTACTTCAGGTTTCACAGCCAATTGGACTGCTCCAACAAATGGCATTGTAAACAATTATTTTATTGATGTGGCAACTGACCCTAATTTCACCAATGTAATTGCTGGTTCACCTTTTACGGTTTCTGGTAATGCCACCTTTTCAAGAACATTTACTGGCTTGCAAAGTAACTTAAACTACTATTATAGAGTTAGAGCTGATAGAACCATTTTAACTGGTCAAGGGGCTATAAATACAACAAATATTGTTAGAACTTTAAATGCACTAACACCTCCTGGAAATTGCTTAACAATGGATGGTGTAGATGACTATATCACTATTCCATCGTCAACGGGAATAAATGATCAATTTGCAAATAATAGAATTACTTTAGAAACTTGGGTGAATTTAAAAAGCTTACCAACTGGAAGTGCAGCACCTGCATTTATTACGGAAGGTTATAATGGAGCCGGTGGACAAAATTTAAAGTTTTCTTTATTTCTATATCAAAATAACTTAACATGTGGTTTTATTTTGAATGGTAATTGGACACAAGCAAATTTTATTCAACCGCTACCACTTAACAGGTGGGTTCATTTAGCAGCTACTTACGATCAAAATCAACTTAAGTTATATGTGAATGGAGTTGTAGTAGCTACTCAAAATTCAACAGTTGCTTTACCTATTGGTTCAGAAGATTGGTTCATTGGCAAGCGTTGGGATTTTCAAGAAACAATTAATGGCAGCATGGATGAAGTGAGAATTTACAATGAAGCTTTAACTGCCTCTCAAATTCAATCAGACATGCGCGATACAACCATTGCATTGCCCAATAATCTGGTAGCATATTATAATTTTGACCAAGGAACTGCTTCATCCAGCAATACTGGGTTAAACATTATAACAGATAGAAGTAACAGCACTTTATATAATGGTATTTTAAACAACTTTGCTTTAACAGGATCAAACAGCAATTATGTTTCAAGTTATGGAATGGTTGTGCCAACGGCTTCAAGTGCAAGTTTGATTACATCTTCTGGTTTTACAGCCAATTGGCAAGTGCCAAATCAAGGCGTAGTAAATGGATATTTGTTAGATGTTTCAACGTCATCTGATTTTACAGGCCCTATTAGTGGTTCGCCATTTACTTTAACCAACACCACATTTAATAAAGCCATAACGGGTTTAATAAGTGGAACCTATTATTATAGAGTAAGAGCAACCAATTCAAATTTTCCTAACCAAGGTGCTTTTTCAAACACAGTTTCTGTTTTGGTGAATTACCCTTTGCCAGGAAATGCATTGGCTTTTGATGGTTCAGGTGATGTTGTTGTTAGACCTATTTCTACATCATATATTGATAATTTTACCATGGAAGCATGGGTGAATCCATCAGTATTAACAGGTGATTGGCAAACTATCTTTGCTTATGGATATGATAATGGAAGCTATGGAAATGGTGTTGCTTTGTATATTCATCCAAATAATGGAAGGCTTTATATACAATATCCAGCAGTTAATACTGTTGATTTGGGTGTGAAAATAGATTTGAATAGATGGAGTCATGTGGCCATGACAAGAAACTTAAATGGTGTCGTAACTGTTTATTTAAATGGTCAAGCTCTAGCCGTAACAGGTTCAAATAACCCTAATGGAATTACCGGAGAACTGAGGCTAGGTGGACATACAGGTATCAGATTTTTAAATGGCAAATTGGATGAATTCCGATTCTGGACACCCGCAAGAACGGCTGCCCAAATCAATGCAAACTACAAGACTATATTACCATCAAATACGAGTGGACTATTGGTTTATTATAATTTTAACCAAGGAGTAGCTGGAGCAAATAATGCTTCTACCAATGTTTTGTTTGACCAAACCGCTAATGGCAATGATGGAAGTTTGCCTTATTTCAGTTTTACAGGCAATACAAGTAATTGGGTTGAAAGTTATGCAGCAGTAGCTCCTGTAGCAACCAATGCCACAAGTATTAACAGCAGTAGTTTTACAGCCAATTGGACTGCTGCAACACAAGGCACTATTAACAATTATTATATTGAAATATCTACTACACCAGATTTTACAGGTCCAATAGCAGGTTCTCCTTTTATAGTAGCAAGCAATGCTACATCACGTGTGTTTAGCAATATGCTTGGTGGCACTTATTACTATAGAGTGTCTGCTAGCAAAACCAATATGGCTAACCAAGGAGTTTATTCAAACATAATAACAGTTGTGGTGCCTTATACACCACCAGGTAATGCCTTGTCTTTTGATGGGGTAAATGATTATGCTGTTAGTGTTTCGGATGTACCTGGAAACTTTGGAGCCAGTGATTTTACGGTTGAATATTGGCTCAAAACTACCTCTGCAAGTGCTTATCATATTACTAAAAGAGGCGGCTGTGGAGGCGGCAGTTTTTGGAGTATTGGACATGGAATTGTAGGTGCTAATACCAACCAACTTTACATGGAAATAAATAACGGTGGAAACTATTACATTGTTTCCACACCAGTTCTTACAAAACCCATTAATGATGGTCGTTGGCACCACATGGCTTTAGTAAGGCAAGGTAATAAAGCAACCATTTATGTAGATGGAGAACAAGTATCAACTGGCACTAGTAATGGAATTGCCAACGTTAACAATGGCGGTTACCTGTATTTAGGAACTAGTACTTGTGGAACCCGAATTAATGGAAGTTTTGATGAGGTTAGACTTTGGAATGTTGCTCGAAGTGCAGATAGTATAAATGCTGGTATGAGAAGAACCATGAGTGCTAATACCCCAGGTTTACTTACTTATTATGATTTTGACCAAGGTGTTGGAGGTTTAGCAAACTATGGAAGAACTGTAGTTTTTGATAAGAAAAGCAGTATCTATAGCGATTTGAATCTTATAAACTTTTCATTAGAGGCGCTAAACACCAATTATGTAGAAAGTTATGCAACAGTTGTTCCTACACAAACTACTCCTACAAATATAAATCCAAGTGGATTTACTTTGAATTGGGACGCTCCAACAACTGGCCTTGTAACGAATTATTTTGTAGATGTTTCATTAAGTTCAAATTTCACAGCTCCTATCTCTGGTTCACCATTTAATGTTAGCGGAAACTCTTTAACTTTATCAGGTCTTGCTAGTAGTAGCTTTTATTGTAGAGTTAGAGCTAACAGAGCCTCGTCAGTAATGTCGGGGGAGGGTGCTCCTTCCAACGTAAAAATAGTTGATTTAAAATATGTGCAACCAGGTAATGCTTTGAGTTTTGATGGAAATAATGATTTTGGGGTAATTCCAAAAACAATAACTGGTGATTTTACAGTTGAGTATTGGTTAAAAACTACCCAAACTGGACCTAATGTTGCACATTTCTTCCAAGGTAGAGGTATCGTAGACAATGAAATGGGAACTGCAGCTGATTTTGGAACTGCACTCATTGGAAGTAAGCTTGGATTTGGAGTAGGCGGCACAACTGTATTATCAACTACAAGCATTAATACAGGACAGTGGTTCCATATAGCTGTTACAAGAAAACAGTCGACAGGTTTAATTCGAATTTATATCAATGGAAATCTTGAAACAAATGCAACAAGTAATACTGACGCATTAAACGGTGCGAATCAAATAACCTTAGGCGCTACGAATGGATCTGGTGGGGGTTCTTCACAAGCATTTGAGGGCGTTATTGATGAGCTAAGAATTTGGAATGTAGAAAGAGATTTTACGCAAATTTCTCAATATTACAAGGATACCGTTGATAGAAACACGCCTGGTTTGGTTGATTACTATAATTTTGATCAAGGTATTGGTGGAGCAAATAACACAGGTGTTACTACTCTTAAAGATATTGCTGGTGCTGATAATGCTGGAACTATTTCTAATTTTGCATTATCGGGTAATACAAGCAATTGGGTGAATGCATATAATATTTCAGTTACTGCTCCTACAGCCTTAATTGCAAGCAACTCAGTTTGTGGAACCATTGATTTGAATTGGCAAATACCAGGCGCCCCATCAACCAATTGCGAAACATCAACCAATTGTGATAATACCAATTTTAAACAATTTATCTATGTAGATGATTCATTGTTGGCAATTGTTCCTGCTACTGCCACGAGCTATTCATTTAATGTAAACCAGATTTATGGAACTACTCGTTTAGTAAGGGGAATCAATTATAAGTATGCAGTTCGCACGGCATACACGCCTCTGTTCTTTAATTTTGTAAGAACAAGTGCTCCAACCAACACTGCAGTTGGTAAATTTAAGGACAATCCAGAGGTGCCATCAGGATTTACAGCGTCAATACTAAAATGTGATGGAAGTATAGACCTAAGTTGGTCTTGGTCGGGTTCAAACCCACAAAATGGATTTTTAGTCAATCGTTCGGAAGATTCATCAATGAAAACACTGGTAGTATATAATTTCCCTGGTGCTCAAAGAAGTTACTCAGATGCAGGATTGCAAAGAGGTAAACTATATTACTATCAAATCTTCTCACGAAACGATTGTTATAGTCCTTCAGCCTTAGACTCCATGTATGCTGGTGTATCAGATACATTCCCGGTAGTTGGTGGTATTTCACCACAAGTTCCATCAAGACCTAGCAATGTGCGATTGTTTGCTGATTCTACTACCAATGTTATTAGCATTCGTTGGAACGATAACTCTAATAACGAAGATAAATTTGGCGTGGAGCGTTCTGCTATTGGAGGTGTCACCACCGTATTTGATGTGAACCCAAATGATACTTTTTATAACGATGAGTCAGCGGCTGGTTGTGTAGCTTATAATTATACAATAAGAGCATACTCAGGTTGTGCAACCAATGGAATACCATCTATTGGATTAAACCAAACCCGATTAACTCCAAATTTGAATAATACCTTTGATGTTGATACGACCATTTATCATTTAAAGGCATCTAAAGGATATTATCCAGATAGGGTTGAATTAAATTGGAACAATAGAAACAGAGCTCAGTTAAATAATATTCGTATCTACAGAAAAGTTGCCAACTCTACCAATGATTCAATTTTGATTGCCAGCGTATTATCCGGTTCAGGTCTTTATATTGATAATTCAACTGTTGCTGGCATTCTATATCGTTACTTTTTAGTGGGCGAAATGCAATGTGCGGGAGTTACAAGGTACTCTAACATGACATCTGATATTGGTTTTAGAAGTCCATCTGGTATTGTAAGCGGAACCATTAATTATGCAGGAGGTTTTGCTGTACAAGGTGTGAGGGTATTGGCTCAAAATACCTCCAACAACAAAGGTGGAGGTATCGCATTTGATGGGGTGGATGATTACATGATGATTCCTCATCAAGATAAACAAAATACAAATAACAATTCTCTAACTATTGAATCATGGTTCAAACCATTGGTAAGAAATAGTTTTATCATAGCTGCCAAAAAAGATTCGGCAAATGGTGGTTTTATTTTAAAATATGATAGCTCTAGTAACCAACTTCAGTTTATTGTTAGAAATATTTCGGATAGCCAAATGGTTGTAGTTAATAATCCATTTGTTTCGTTCACTTCATACAACCAGGTTACAGCTGTGTATGGTAGCGATAGTATTAGGTTGTATGTTAATGGACTTGAAGGGAAAACAGTACCAACTACATTGGCATTTATTGGTGCTCCAAAAAGTAGTATGTACTTAGGTGGATCTCCTGATTTAAATGTGTATGGCAAAGGAAATATGGATGAGTTTAGATTATGGAGAATAGCAAAAACCAAAGGCCAAATAGCGTCAGATTTTAACCGCACAGTTGAAACCAATGATGCTAATTTAATAGCCTATCTAAATTTTGACGATCGTTTTCCAGGTTTAACTGAAACCTACGACCAAAGTAATTTGAATCTAGTGTTTAATGAAAATCATGCTAGCTTAATTAATGGTGCTGTTTATACTGATAGTATTCCATCAACCAGCCAATTGGCCACTGCAGGATACACAGACGCAAAGGGAACTTATTCTATCCCGAATGTAAGATATATGGGAACAGGTCAAAATTATACTATTGTTCCAAGTTTAGATATCCATTCATTTAGTCCTAATAACAGTGTGATTTTTGTGGGTGATGGAAATCAAATCATAAACAATATCAATTTTACTGATAATTCAAGTTTTGAATTTGTAGGTAAGGTAACCTATGCAGGTACTAGTTGCCCTGCAAGTGGCGCCAATGTTTTAATTGATGGCCAATATGCTATATTAAATAACCAATTAGTTGCAGTAAATGATAGTGGAAAATTTGTGGTAAGAGTCCCTATTGGAAACCATTTTGTTACATTGAAGCAAGATAAACACGTATTTAGTCAAGGCACTTTTCCTAATAGAGGTGTATATGATTTTAAAGGTCCTGTTTCTGCTAATTTTGTTGATTCTACATTCTTAACCTTAGTGGGTAGGGTAGCTGGAGGAAATAGGGAATTAAATAAATTACCAGGTTTAGGAAGAGGTAAAAACAATATTGGTAAAGCTCAATTCACCTTTAATTCTGTAGGTCAATCAGGTTTGACAGGCTGTTTCAGTAAATCAGTAGTAACTAATGATTCAACAGGTGAGTATACAACCTATCTATTACCATTAAGATATAATATAAATGGTTTGAAATTAGTCAATAATCCTGACCCAACTATATTAACTAAAACTGAGTTTAACAATCCAAATACACTTGATTTAACTTCTATTCCAGAATTGACAAAGATCTCAGATACTTTGGTTACCCCATTGTTTGTTAGAATTGACAGTGTGAGTTTTCATAAGCAATTGGATTTTAAATATTACACAACTCCAGTAATTTATGTTACTGATACCTTGACACCATTTGATAGCTTGGTTAATAATTTTACTGGAATAAAAACCTTAAAGGTAAACGATAGTACTTCCATTCCAATTACCAATAATGAATTAGGATACCCTGCTTTTCAGCAATATGAAAATTATACAGGATTAATTAAAGTAATAGAAGTATATGAGAATGCTGATTTAAAACTAATCGGTAATAATAAAAAAGATATAGTTCCAGTGCAAGGAACCCTAAGGATATTTAACGACTTATCTCAAGGGGGTAATACATTAATTGAAACAGAAATTACAAGCGAATTTTATCAGTTAACTTTTAAAGGAGGGAATCCAAATGCTCTAACTAATTCTGTAAATCCTCAATATAGTTTTACAAAAACTATGCAAATTGAGTTTGTCCCAGAAATCGGTAGTACAATTAATTTTCTGCCAAATAAAAATGATTTAGTAAATCAATATTATAGAGGGTACATTTTTGGGTCTATAAGTGGCAACTCGAATTTTACAACAACGGGACCAGCCCTAGTTGATTTTGTTCTAAGAGACCCTCCGGGAAGTGCAAGCAGTGCTACTTGGTCAAAAGGCAGTTCATATACAACTGCAGAAAGTTGGAATGTCGGTAACTCATATGGTTCTGCTGTTGATTTGAAGATTTCAAGAGGAGTGGAAGAGGTAGCGATAGTTGCGCCACTTGGATTGGGAACAGAAACAAAATTTGAGATAGAGAATAATGTTCAATTGGGTGCATCATTTAGTAAAAGTATTAACAGTGATGGAGAGTTGGTAACTACTGTTACAACTAATAATACATTAACTACGGGTAGCGACCCTGGCTCAGTTGGTTCTGGTGCTGATATATATTTTGGTAAAGCTCAAAATATTACTTTTGGTGTTTCGGATCAAATAACATTAATTGACACTGCTGCATGTAGAATTTTAGAACAAGAAAATGATGGAATGTTTTGTTTGGGGAATGAAATTAATGGATATAAGGTTGGAAAGATTAAAGGTTTTTATGTTACACCAGGAAACACAAAAACAACATTTGTTTATACCCAAGATGAAATACTAAGCATTATTATTCCAGATTTAGAAAAGTTGCGAAATCAGTTTCTTACAAGAAATATACTAAACAACAGAGGTGTAAAAAAATATATTCCTATATTTAGTGATGCTAATGATAGTAAATACAGTTTAAAATTTGGTTCAAATAACGATGATCCAATTTGGGGAAGTGCAAGGTCTTCCAATACTGTATACTCAAGAGAGGCTCAAGATTCTACTGGCGTAAGTTATACTTTTCATGGTAATTCAATTTATGAAGTTGATTCAATAAGGTATTATAACAATCAAATCAGGTTATGGAAAAATGCCATTGCCAGAAATGAAAGTGTAAAGTATAAATCCATTAATAATTCTGGTTCCACTCCTGTTTCAGGTGGTACAAATATAAGCATAGGGAAAGCATCATATACCCAAGAGTTTTCTACTCAAGTGGACCAAACTTACACTGAAAACATAGAGTGGCAAATAGAAGAAAGGTTTCAGCTAGAACTCGGATTTAAATTTAAGAAAGCAGGCTTGACAGTTGGCTTATCTGCTAATTTTTCTCAAACAAGAGGAGCAACAAAATCAAGAACCACTAGTAAAACAAACACTTTTGCGTATACCCTTCAAGATGGGGATGATGGAGATTTGATATCAGTAGATGTTGTAGATCCAAAGGATGGAAATGGCCATGTATTTAAACTTAGAGCTGGCAGAACATCTTGCCCTTACGAAGGAGAGCAAAGAGCTATGTTTTACGACCCAGCAAATGATACCATTACCTCAACTACATTATTAGAAAATGGTTTCGAGATCCAAACAGCAACAGCACAAAATGATGTGCCTATCATATCTGTTGATAGAACAAATAATTTTAATGTACCTGCAAGCGATGATGCTATCTTTATTTTAGATTTAGGTAATTTAAGCGAAGGTCGCCAGGATAGAACCTATTCGTTACGTGTAAACGAAGCTACCAACCCTTATGGTGCTGTATTGAAAGTAGACGGACTAGACCCTAACAGAGATTTTAATGTTCCTTATGGAACAACGGTTCAAAAAACACTTACGCTAAAACGAGGTGCGACTCATTATGATTACGACAATATCCAATTAATATTGAAATCGCAATGTGATGATGATATTTTTGATACAGTTTCTATCAGTGCACATTTTTTACCAACTTGTACCTCAATTAATATGAAATCGCCTGATGATAGATGGGTGCTTAATAGCAGTTATCACGATACTCTTCCAGTTGTATTAGGCGGTTATAATTATAATTGGGGTGGGTTTAAAGCGGTTCATTTCCAATATAAACCTGGTGGAACCAATATTTGGTATGGCGAAAAATCTTTTTATAAAGACACAAATAATACCAGTGTTCAGATACCAATGGGTGATCCAAATATTTTCTATCCTTTTAATTTCAGAAATTTACCTGATGGTAATTATGAATTAAGAGCCGAAACGGAATGTATATCACCAGGCTATCCTAATTCACGCATTAGTTCTACCATTATGCAAGGTTTGGTTGATAGGGTGAACCCAACACCATTTGGTACACCATCTCCATCAACTGGTATTTTATCGGCAGGTAATGATATCAGTATTCAGTTTAACGAAGCCATAGAGCAAAGCACCTTGTCATTATCAAACTTTGAAGTAAAAGGTGTATTAAATAAATCAGCCATTCGCAACAACACAACGCTATATTTAGATGGCGATAATGATTACTTGGAAGTGTCACAAGCACTGAATTTACAGTTGAAACCATTCACAATAGAGTTCTGGCATAAGCGTGGTGGATTAGGGCAACAAGTGTTATTCTCACAAGGTGCAGACCCCAACTCATCGTTTGAACTTGGTTTTGATGCGAATAATAAATTCTATTTCAGATTAGGTGCTGAAACAGTAACTTCAAACCTTGCCATAACTGATACCACTGCTTATAACTTCTTAGCCGTTGCTTATAATTCAGTATTGCAAACAGCAGATTTATACATAGGTGAGCAAGTTGTAAACATTGGAAATAACAGAATATTCAATCCTTATGCGGGTGCCGGAAAATTCTATATGGGTAAAGCTTCTTTTGGAGCTCCAAAATTTGCTAAAGGTAATTTGTATGAAGTTAGATTATGGTCGTTGGCTCGCACATTAACGGATGCTAACCAAACAAAATCTAAATTGTTGAATGGAACAGATGCTGGATTGGTAGCAAATTGGAGAATGGACGAAGCAACTGGTAATACAGTGAAAGATTATGCACGTTCTCGTAATGCCACCATCATCAATGCACAATGGTTCCTATCTCCTATGGGTAAATCGTATACTTTTGATGGAAATGGTGATTATATAACTGTTCCTACTACGCATTTCGGTATTTCAAAAGAAATGGACTTTACATTAGAGTTTTGGTTCAAAGGAAATAATGGAAACAGAGTGGGTCTTTTATCGAATGGTACAGGCCAAGCTGATGCTAACAATGCAACTCTTAAATGGAGTATTGAAACAGATTCTATTGGCCGCATAATGGTTAAACATAATGGTGTTAATTTCTTAGCTACCAACACAAACTATTTCGATGGAAAGTGGCATCATTTAGCCTTGGTATTAAGAAGAAATAGCAGCTTATCTTGCTATGTAGATGCGAATTTGCAAAACTCAATGCAGTCAGGCAGTATCGAACAGTGGGGTGGTTCTAAACTTTGGTTTGGTGCCAAAGGTTGGAATAATATTGGTAACGTTCAATTTGATAGTACAAGCAATCACTTCAATGGTCAATTGGATGATTTACGTTTCTGGAATAGTTCAAGATTGATTGAACAAATTAAACGTGATAAAAACAATAGATTGAATGGTGATGAATCCGGCTTGGTATTATATGTGCCTTTTGAAAGTTACCAAGAAGTATTGGGCTTCCCGGTATTGAATCCAAGTGATAGAGATGTTACATCTCCTACAAGGAAATTTACCTCTTTTGGTAATGCTGCAACAAGTGATTTATCGCCTACGCTTAAATTACCTAGAGCTGCTCAAAGTATCAATTTTACTTATGGTGTAAATGGTGATAAGATTATTATTACCCCTACAACTGCCAATGAATTTATCGAAAATGTTACACTTGACATTACTGTAAAAGGTATCAATGATAAAAATGGTAATGTGATGCAATCACCAAAAACTTGGATTGCTTATGTGGATAGAAACCAAGTAAAATGGCAAGATGATTCTCGAATATTCAATAAAGAAACAGGAGCTCCGTTAACATTCCAAGCTACAATTATCAATTCAGGTGGAGCACTTAAAGAGTTTACCATTGGTAATTTACCATCATGGTTAAAAGCTTCAGTAACTACTTCAACTATCAATCCTAGTAGCAGTGTTGTTATTACATTCACTGTTGATCCTACCATTAACATTGGTAAGTATGAGCAAGATTTAACATTAAACACAGACTTCGGTTTTGCTGATAAACTATTATTAAAATTGAATGTATATGCTGTTGCACCATCTTGGTCGGTTAATACAAGCAATTTCTCAAAATCTATGAGTATTGTGGGTCAGGTTAGAATTAACAATGTGATTTCAGCGAATACTGATGATATGCTTGGTGCCTTTGTAAGCAATGAGTGCAGAGGTGTTGGCAAAGTTCAATACTATGAGCAATTGGATAAATACCTAGTGTTCATGGATGTTTATGGAAACAACGATAACGAGCAATTGGAATTTAGAATTTGGAATTCGGCAACAGGTAAAACACATGTTGAAGTAGATCCATCATTAAACTATGTTTCAAATACTTTAGTAGGTAGTGTGGCTTCTCCTCAAATTTTCAATGCACTTGATAAAGTGTCTGAGAGAATTGTGTTAAACCAAGGTTGGAATTGGGTTTCATTCAATTTATTAATGAAAGATTCTTCTAATCTGAACCAATTGTTTAGCAGTATCAAACCACTTGCTGGCAACCAAATCAAGAACAATACCGAGATGGCCATATTTGATACAGCCAATGGATGGTCGGGTAATTTGGCAAATATCAATGCAGGTGTTAAACCAGAGAACTCATACCTATTCTATGTAGGCGAACAAGACACCCTTGAACTTAGAGGTGTTGAAGCCAATCCAACATTGCGCACACTTAATTACAGTCAAGGATGGAATTACCTTGGATTTGTTTCTCAACGTAACATGAGTGTAAGTGAAGCTTTGGCTGACTTGAATGCATCACAAAATGATTTGATAAAAGGTCAAACCAATTTTGCAGTGTATGATACAGTATTAGGTTGGGTGGGTAGTTTAACCGCATTGAAACCTAATGCAGGTTACTTATACAAATCTTCTACTAATGGTAGTTTTAATTACCCACGCTCGGCTATGTTTGGCAAAAAATCTGTTGAAGACAATGCAGTTAATTCAGCTTATTGGTCATACAACCCTCATAAGTTTGCAAACAACATGAGTGTGATTGGAAAAGTGAATGCTTGTACCAATTTGGCTAATGCATCTGGATTCTTATTAGGTGCCTTTGTAAATGGAGAGTTACGTGGATATACAAATCCACAAGCTACCAAAAACAATGAGCAAGCTTACTTCTTGAATATTGCAGGTAATGAAGATGAAAATATCAGCTTCAAATTGTTAGACGAAAGCACAGGAAATGTATATGACTTGAACCAAAACATTAGCTATAAAGCAAATGCATTGGCAGGTAGCGTAGCACAACCATTTGTGTTAACCAACAATGGACCATGTGTTGAAAATAAAGTAAGCGCTGCATTTACTACACAAGTTTATCCAGTTCCATTTACTGAATCTTTAACAGTTGAGTTCAACTTACCACAAAATGATAAAGTAAGCGTGAAAATGATAGACATATCAGGTAAGGAAGTGGCTGAAATCAATCCTTCTGAAATGTTTAACAAAGGTGCTCATCAGTTAAGCTGGAAAGCATCTAACCTACCTGCTGGTGTTTACATTTTAGAGATAATTAGTTCAGGTAACACAGTAAGACATAAAGTAGTTAAATTATAAGATAAAGCCACCCTTATTCCCCTCTACGGAGGGAGTAGGGGTGGATTTTTTTAAAATTAAAAAATTAAATCAAAGCAACATGAATACAATTAAACAATTGAAAACAATTCTGGTACTTGGGGCCCTATGCCTATTGGGTATCAACAAGGCTTCGGCCGCTGAGCCAAATTGGACGGTTAACCCACCAAGTTTCCAATACAACATGACCATGTTGGCCGTGGTAAATATCGACTGTGCTGAACTTTTAAACCCAAGCAACCGCATTGGTGTTTTTAAAGGCAGCGAATGCAGAGGAACTGCTCTTACTAGCCAAGTGGTTAATGGAAAATACTTAGCATCGTTGTTCATATATAGCAACAGTACAAAAGGTGATACCTTAACATTTAAAATTTATAACGTGGCTAATGATAGCGTGTATGATGCTGATGTTAAAGTTTCAGTGTTGTTTCAACAAAATGCAGCGTACGGAACAGCCAGTTCTCCATTTGTTGTATATGGAAAATACCCATGCTATTTCACAAAAGATGTATTGCCAGCAAGCAACTTTATTTCGCCAAATGCAGATGGTAAAAACGATGTGTTTTGGATTGATGATGTAGACTCATATAAAGACTTTGCACTAACCGTATATAACGAGTTTGGACTTGAAGTATATAAAATTGCCCGTGATTACAAAAATGATTGGGCCGCTACGTATGATGGTAAAACCTTACCAACAGGTGCCTACTACTACACATTTAAAAACGATGCCACCGGTAAAGAATACAAAGGCATTTTAAATGTTGTTAAACCAAACTAATTGTCACATTCCTAATTAAAAATAATCATGAAAAATATAAGCAAACTTGTTTTAATTTTACTTGTTGTGGCAACTACGGTTCGTGCCCAAGAGAGAAGCAGTGTATATACCAATCTATTAAATCCTTTTATTTATAACCCATCCTTGGCGGGCTCTAATGATAATATCTATGCTATTTTTAACACACGCGGAATCGTGGGTGGTATAGATGGATCAGGACGTTCATATAATTTTGGTATCCATGCACCTATTAAAAATACCATGGGTATTGGTGCTAAGGTATTATCAAGCTCGGTGGGTGTTTTCCAAACCATTAATGTGGAAGGTGCCTATAGCAAACAAGTAAAACTGAATAACAAAAACAGTCTTAGCCTTGGTTTGTCGCTTGGTTTCACTCAAACTAACTTAAAAACTGAATTGTTAAATCGCCAAGTAGATATGAGCGACCCCGCTTTAAACACCAAAGATTTGAATAAAATTCTTTTCTCAAGTGGAGTGGGTTTGCACTACAAGTATGATAAGAAAGTAGATTTAGGCCTTTCATTCCCTTCACTAATGACAGGTGATAGACCATTGAATGATATGATGATTGTAAATGCTGCTTACAGCTTTTATAGCGGTACTGAAAAACAATGCAAACTAAAACCGATTGTTAACTTTTATAAATTGAATACAAGCCCCAATATGGTGGATGCCTTGTTACAAGGTTCTTGGAAAGATATGGTATCATTAACTGCAGGTTACCGTAGCAATGGTTCAATCATTGGAGCAGCGGGTTTGAACTTTAAGTCATTTGCTATCAGCTATGCTTATTACAATTATACTTCAGGTATCAATGCATTGGCTCCGGCTGAAAATGAAATTGCCATTTCTTTTGGATTTAATAAACCAAAACCTACCTCAAAAAACGAAGTGGTAAGTGATGAAGTTATTCAAGATGAAATAGACAAATTAAATGAAAGATTAAATGGCTTGATGAGCATTGAGAAAACCAATCCAGGATTGGTGAATATGAAAAAAGAAGCTAGCAAGTTGAATAAAGATTTAGTAAAAGTATTGGGTAGGTATAAAATTACAAACCAAGAGCAAATACAAAAAATTAAAACTTTACAAAGTACCATTGAATCAGTAATTGCTAAATACAATGACTAGACTAAAATTATTTGCCCTATGCTTATTGCTTCTAGTGATGTCTTATACATCCTATGGGCAACAAGACAGTGCCAAAGCTGAGCGAGATGCTGTGAAGCAAGAGATGATGGATATGAACGAAAAAATCAACTCCTACCTTAGCGATAAAACAGCATCAAACGAATCGCGCATGATACAAGATTTGAACAAAAAATGGTCACACTTTGCTGATTCAGTAAAAGCTCAATTGGCCATGCAGCAATTGGAGATAGCCGACCTAAAAGCACGTTTGAAGGCTTTGGAAGAAAAGAAGCCTGAAACACCAGAGGTGGTAACAACTAAGTTTGACAATGTATTGGCTGTGCTATATTTTGATATGGGAAGCTATACTTTGTCTGCTGAAAACAAAGCTACTATTAAAAAAATAGTACAAGAACATGGAAATAAAATTCTGCAATTGGTGGCTTATACCGATTGGATTGGTAACAATGAATACAACCAAAACCTTTCCAACCAAAGGGCAAAAGCTGTGCAGGATGAACTTACTTCTTTGGGTTTTCTGATTCAAAACATGAGGATATACTCAAGGGGAAAAATGGCAGATGAGAACGAAAAACTTTCTGCCAAAGAATGCCGAAGGGTAGAGATAAGGTTTTAAGCCTATGAAACAAATTTTCTCATAATACCCTTTCAATTAAACCGCTTCAAGAAATTGGGCGGTTTTTTTTGGATTGTTTTTTTGGGGCGAATATTGATTCGCCCTTACGAATACAACATTTTGTCCTCGGT
>JBBALJ010000029.1:3520-35599 GCA_040403075.1 Bacteroidia bacterium | reverse complement strand
TATTAAGTAAAAATACAAAAAGGATTTATTAAAAGTAGTTAGACCTTTATCCATTCGGCTTCTTAACTTTTCAATTTCATCATCATCTTTGGCACCCCAAAACAATTTAAGCTGTTCTAATGAATAATTATTGAAAACATAACGATAAACTTCAGGTGTTACTTTTCGCAGTTTTAGTCGACTTGTATAAAGATATTCAAAATCCACAGACTAAACCCTTACCCATTCTTTTTTATTAGGGTCGTATTGTTTGATAACCTTGGCAGGATTACCTACGACTATAGAATAAGGAGGAATGCTTTTGGTAACAACAGCACCACCAGCCACCACAGAGTGTTTGCCTATGGTTACACCAGCTGTTAAAACAGCATTGGCGCCAATCCAACAATCATCTTCAACAGTGATGGTAGCCATGGTAACCTTTTGTTTTGATATAGGAACGTCAATGATTTCATAGCCATGATTTAAACCACTCGAAACCACATTCTGTGCAAAAATCACATTATTACCAACAGTTACCGGACCAATCACCACATTAGACATACCAATACGTGTGCCGTTTCCAATTATCACATCACCTACGCCATTGTTTATGGTGCAAAAATCTTCTATAGTAGAATTGACACCTAATGCAAATTTATTGAACGGCAATACATCAAATCTCACCCATTTTTCAACCCTAGAGCCTTTTCCAAAATTATGAATAAAAGGATTCACTAACTTCACCCAAACCCTTGGTCTAGCTTGGCCTTTGGGTATAAGCATCCAATGAACGAATTTCTTAATTTTAGGATTTCCTTTTATAAACGAGGCTAAAGACATAATATTAATTTTTTAAAGTAATGTTATTTACCAACGAAGTTAATGGCTTTATATATTTCAGCAACACTATTTTCCCAAGTATGTGATCGAGCAAATTCTATCCTTAAATTTCTTTTCTCTTCATTGTCTTCATCCAATGCCCTTTGTATTAGCGTAAGATAATCTTCTTTTGTTTTAGCCAAATAGGTATAGTCAGCAAAAATACTCATGGCTTTTGTTTCTGTTGCCACTGTGGCTTTTCCCATGGCAAGATACTCATCAATCTTGCGAGGATAGTTGCCTATGGTAGTTTCATTTAATATTTGTGGGTTTATTGCTATATCAAATTTAGCTAAATAAGTAGGTAACTCATCACCTTTTTTTTGACCAAGAAAATGAACATTGGGCATTTCGTGAAGCTTAGAATTCTTAAATGCATCATCCTCAGGCCCGACTAAAACAATACTCCAATCTCGTCTTTTGGTGGCAAGCATTTCCAACAACTCAATATCTAGTCTTAAGGAAAACAGGGCTCCAATGTAACCAATTATCGGGGAACTAATTTTACTAATGTCATCAGGTACATAAGTAATTTTACTCATATCAAAAGCACTCACATCGCAGCCCTGTCCTACGTAAAATGAGTTTGGATTATGCTCTTTAGCTATTGCTGTCAAATAGGTTGAATTGGCACAAACTACATCACTTTTTGCCATTAATTCTGGCTCTAATTTATGACCATGTTTATACCAATAGCCTACACTCATCATATTATCCCTTGTGTAATAAACACTAACGACAGGTTTCAAAAATTCTTTCAAGTGATAGCTTCGAAACATATCGCTGTCATTAAATACAATAATGTCTTTAAAATGAAGTTTTTCAATAGCAGTTTGAATCTCAGAAGCAAAGATTTTATTGTTTCTTTTGTTGATAAACCTAAATAAAAATGTAAATGGTAGCCAATTAACAGATTCTAATATACAATTTGGAAATAGGTTCCACATATTGTCATTAATCTGTACCAAGTTGTTCGTTTTCTTGTGGATTATATCCAACCTTTTCACAACAGGTTCTTTGTGCCTATTGCGTTTAATTGTTATGCGATCAAGAGGGTAATTTACATAGAGTACACGATTATCTTTAGCAAATTCAGCTGCAATATTCTTGCAGTTACTACCATAATCATTATCCCATGCCTGCAAACCCACAACAATTATATCTCTACCTTTAACTACCATAATAAAAAAATATAATAAACCTATTCCTTTACAAACGTATAATAAATATTTGCTTAATAAAAATGTTCAATTTTTAGACACTGCGACATTACGAGTTAATAACTATAAACCATCCCTAATATATACAGCATTTACTTTGTACAAGCAGAAATTAGATAAAATCATAACCTCAAATTTGATATAAACTATATTTAAATTAATGAAAAATATAAGTAAATTGATAAAGAGTATAATTAGACTGATAATTATCCTTTTGGTATTAAGTGTTTTTGGCAACGGTTTGAAAGCTCAAAATGATACCAGGGCAAATGCCGACACAGCATTATTAAATCCAAAGGTTGACATAGAGGATATGTTGCCTCCTTTGGATTCACTTTATGTTATTGCATTAAATAATAACCCTCTACAAAAACTAGAGCAATCTCAAGCAAATGCAGCGTATTGGAATATCAAGTATGTAAAAGTATTATGGACACAAGGTCTTGGGGTATTTTTCAATTATAATTTTGGTAACTTACCATTTTTCTCTGGGCAAATCGTGGCCAACAATGGTGGTACAGAATTCATTTCTGCATACCAAGGTTATAGGGCTGGTATAAATATCTCACTAACTGTTTTTGATTTCATAGGACGCAGACCTAGAGTTAGACAAGCTGAAGAATTATGGGAAGTTACAAAACATAAAAAAGAGGTAGAAGCATTAACTACGAAACAAACTCTTACCGACTTCTATACAAACATGATTGGTTGGCAAAAATTGTGGAAAGCAAGAAACGAGGATATGATTCTTCAATTAGTGGCAGTAGGAGTAGCTGAAAAAGAATATAAAGAAGGATCAATTCAAATGCATGAATTTGCAAGACAGCGAAATGTATACTCAATTGCTGTTGCTGCAGATGAAGAAGCAAAGAAAAACTATATAAATTTTTACGAAAGACTTCAAGTTACAATAGGTGTTAAATTATCAACTTTAAAACGAAAATAAAATGACTTTTTCACAGTTCATCAGAATCTTAAAACGTAACCTAATCTGGTTGATATTATTTCCAACCTTAATAGCAGTTATAGTGTACTTTTTAACGCAGAGATTGCCTAAGGAATACGTTTCAGGAACAACCATATACACTGGTATCGCTTCTGGCTATAGCATCTCTTCAACTGAAGGGGCGCAAACTACGCTGGATTATTTTGCTGTAACAAATGCATTCGACAATTTGATTACCACAGTAAAATCAAAAAACACGATCGAAGAAGTATCTATTAAGTTGTTAGCGCAACATTTGTTGTTGGAACAACCTGATCCATCCATATTAGGACAAGAAGGGTTTGAAAAACTACGTGGATTGGTATCTGAAGAGGATAGGTCTCAAATGATTATTACTGGAAACTTTGCTGCAACAGTTGATAAGCTAACAAAAATTAAGAACTCAAGTGGCGACAATATTGTATTGCAATTACTAAACACACCAAAAACATATTATAGTATTGAAACAATTTTATCTAATTTAACCTCTGAAAGAAAATCAAGTTCCGATTTCATTGATATTTCTTATAAAGCAGGCGACCCTGGAGTGTGTGTAAATACAGTGAAATTCTTATCTGAATCATTTATAACTAAATACAAATACTTAAAAGGTGCCGAAACTATAAATGTAGTTAAGTGGTTTGAAGCCAGGTTAAGAGAGTCTGCCGGTGAATTAAATAACTCAGAAAACAAATTGAAAGACTTTGGTATTAGAAACAAAATCATTAATTATAATGAGCAGTCAAAATTTATAGCTGAAGCTAAAGAAGATAACGAAACTGATTACTACAAGGAACTAATGAACTATGAAGGTAAAAAGAGAGCCATTGCCAGATTAGAAGACAAATTAGAATCAAGAGAAATTTTATTGAAAAATAATGAAATTTTAAATAAACTTAGAAGAGAGTTATCTGTAGTTAATGAACAATTGGTTAGATCCAAATTATATGCTAATCCAAAGGAAGACGTAACAAGATTGGCGCAAAAAGGAGAAGATTTAAAAAAAGAAATTCGCCTGTATGTTTTACAATATTATAGCTTAAACAATACAATTGAAGGTGTACCTCAACAAAATTTATTAAACCGTTGGTTAGATGAAATCCTAAGTGCTGATGAAGCTGATGCAAGATTGAATGTATATGTTGATAGAAGAAAAGAGTTCGACAGACAATATAATGAATTTGCACCACTTGGTATGCAAATAAGCCGATTAGAAAGAGAAGTAAGTGTAAATGAAAAACAATACCTAGAAATTCTACATGGATTGCATTTGGCTAAATTACGTCAACAAAACATCGAGTTAAGTAACAATTTGCAAGTAATGGATAATCCAACCTTTCCTTTAAAACCATTATCTTCACGTAGATTGTTATTAATCATCATTTCATTTGTCACCTCGTTCTTCTTAATATTAGCTTACTTTGTAACAAAAGAACTATTGGATTCATCAGTTAAAAACACTGCAAAAGCAGAACAATTAACTGGATTGAAAATCTTTAGTGCTTTGCCTGACAATATTGGTTTAAACAACCTATCAATTAACAAAATTGAAAATACTTTACTTGATTATGCTGTATCCAATTTGAAAATTGAAATAGAAAGTGGTGAAAACGCAAGCAATAATTACTTAATAACCATTTTAAGTTCAAGAGAGCAAGAAGGTAAGACATATGCAGGCCTGAAATTAGCAGAGAAACTATACTCATTAGATAGTTCGGTATTATTCATAACCAATGACGATAGCATTGAAGACTCAGAAACTGATGATAGAAAATTGAGAATAGCCAAATACGATATTACCAGCAAATTATTTGGTGCAAAAACAGTAGATACCTTATTGCCAGAATTTTCAAGGGTGAATGGATCAAACTACAACTTCGTAATTCTAGAAATTCCAGCAATAAGCATTAATGCTTTACCAAATCAATTGGTAAAAAGTTCAAGATTATCATTGATGATGCTTGATGCTAGAAGATCTTGGACCAACTCCGACAATTCAATTTTAAACTTATACAGAAAAGCCTCGGGCAAAGAAAATAGAATTATGCTTTGGCTAAATCGCGTAGATGCAGACAATCTAGAGACATTGATTGGCAGTAGATACATTCATCGCAGCAAAAAAGGATCAAATAATTCTTCAAGGTTATTGACTGAAAATTCGAGCCAAAACGAAAAAACAACTGAAGAAGTTGAAACTATCTAATTCGATATTGATAAATGGAAGGTATCCTTAATCTAATAAAAAGCAAAAGCTTTGCTTCATTAGCTGGCAATGGCATTGGAGCATTATTAGGGATACTTTCTTTTGCCATTCTCGCTAGGTATTTACCTGAAAGCGATTTCGGGACTTGGATACTATTTCTAGCTACTTATAGCATTTTTGAAACATTAAGATCAGGAATGATTTTAAATGCCCTCATCAGAAATTTTGCCCAGGCACATGATGACGAAGAGAAAAAAAACATTGTAGGTTCAGCATTCTTGCTTTCATCGATTATTACAATCATTTACCTAATAGTTATAGGGTTATTGTATGTTATTTTTTATGAATTTAACATTTTGCTTCAATACCAATACTTTTTTGTTTGGTACGCACTTTTTGCTGTTACTTCTTTGCCACACAACTTTTCAAGTTGGTATTTAAATGCGAAATTAGAAATCATTTCAATGAGTGTTGTCAAGTTGCTGTCACAAGTAATTTTCATTTCAAGTTGCGTGGTTTTCTTCTATAATGGAAGCCCATTCTTATCTGTATTTTGGGCGTATTTATTATCTCAAATTATACCAAGTATATTTAGCATCTTTAAAGGCTGGGCTGGTATAAATTCTGTTTACCAATATTCCAAAAAAAGGTTGAGTGAACTTTATCATTTTGGAAAATACAGTATGGGAACACTTATTGGTGCCAACTTAATAAGAAACTCTGATAGTTATATCATCGGTGGGATGTTAAACAGTTCCGCTGTGGCATTATATAGTGTGCCTAGCAGAGTAATTGAAATAATTGAACTTCCAATTAGAAGTTTTGCCATTACCACTTTACCAGTACTAGCAAAAGTTTATGCATTAGGTGATAAGAAACTTCTTAAATATGAGTTCGAGCGTAAAGCAGGTTTTCTATTCTTTTTGTTATTACCTTTATCCATTGCTTGCTTAATTTTTGCACCTCAAATCATTTGGCTAATCAGTGGTGACAAGTACCAAGACTCTGTCATTTTACTAAGGTTGTTTTCAATTTACACGGCTATAATACCCTTAGATAAATTCAGTGGCATTATGCTCGATATAATTAATCGCCCAGAAATGAACTTTTTCAAGGTGATGGTTATGCTATTAGTAAATATTGTTGGCGATTATATTGGTATTTTCCAATTTGGTACAGTTGAAGCTGTTGCCATAGTTTCTACATTTACTTTCGGTAGTGGAATGATATTCGGATTCATATTATTAAAAAAATATATAGACGTTAGTTTTATAAATACAATGAAACTAGGTATTTTAGAATATAAAATTAAGTTTAATCAAATAACAACTAGATAAGTGAGACCTCAAGCACAAACATCGATACTGAGCCAATCGCTTATAAGTTTAGGACTTATAGGTAGTTTTTTAATTGCAGGTATTGTAATTGCCATAGTTCTTTCTACAGGTAATTTGAATACAGGATTACAAGTACTTTTAATACCTTTCATCATTACAGCTGTTGTTCTTACTTTTGCGAACCCCTACTATGGAATTATCATATACTTAAATTATAGTTTTGTATTCGTGGCGATAACGAGATATGTAAGTGGACCCTTAGGACTTTTTGTAGATATTATCCTATTCTTAACAGTACTATCTACAGTAACAAAAATTGAATGGAAATCACTTCGACAGTTAAATACAGGTATATTTTATCTAATTATCACATGGTTTATATACACTGTTTTACAGTTATTAAACCCGGAATCAACAAACCCAACTGCATGGTTCTATGCGATTCGAGGTATTTCACTATATGCAGCTGCTGCTGTACCTTTAGCACTTTTACTTTATAATAAGCCAAAAGACCTTGACCATTTTATAAAACTAATTCTTGGTTGGTCTGTGTTTGCATCATTTTGGGGAATGAAACAAATAACAATTGGCTTAGACTTTGGAGAACAAAGGTGGTTTGATACCATTGGTAATGTAACCCATTTCATTGATGGCCGTTTAAGGGCATTCTCTTTATTTTCTGATGCGGGACAAAATGGTACCACGATGGCTTATGCTTCATTTATTGCTTTGGTTATGGCATTAGGACCATATGAAAGAAAGATGAAAATAAGATACTTAACAATTGGTGTAATTTGTTTTGTAGGATTCGCCATATCAGCAAGTAGGGGCCCTTTATTTGTGGTAGTTACAGGCTTTATTTTCTATCTATTCTTAATTAAACGATTTAGGATTTTAGCAGTAGGATCTGTTGTAGGTGCATTAATATTCGCATTCTTAAAATTCACATACATTGGAAATAGTAATTACCAAATATTTAGACTTAGAACAGCCCTTGATCCAAATGATGCATCCTTATTGGTTCGATTGAGTAATCAAAAAACCTTAAGACAATACTTGGAAAACAGACCTTTTGGTAGTGGTATCGGAACTTCATACTATTGGGCTAATAAATATTACCCGGGGAGTTTTCTATCGAAAATTCCAGTAGACAGTTGGTTTGTAAACATTTGGGTTGAAAATGGTGTAGTAGGATTGGCTTTACACTTTTTAGCCATATCATATGTGATTGTGATGGGTTTTTACAATACCTACAAAATCAAAAATCCAGATTTAAAACAAAAATTAATGGCTATTTATGGAGGTTTTGTGGGTGTAGTTGTAGCAAGTTTCGGAAATCCAGTATTTGGTCAGGCGCCATTAGGAGCATTGATGTATTTAAGTATGGTATTTTTGAGTATTGCACCATTAATGGATAAAGAAAAAAATGCTGTATCGGTAAATGAATTGTTAACTTAGCATACATTTAACATAAGGTATCAGTATTGATTAATAGAATGGGTGATTAATTAACACCTAATAAATAATAGAATAGAAAAAAAAGATATAATTGCATAGTGCTGAAGATTGGATTACATATTATAGAATTGTTGGTCATGTTATACATGGCCTTTAATGTTTTATATATAACTGTTTATGCTTTTTCGGCCTACTTTTATAAGCATACTGATTTTTCAAAATTACTTCTTAAAAAAAGAAATAGATTCTTAGTTTTAATACCAGCCTATCAAAGTGATGAAATAATTATAAATTCAGTTAAACAGAATCTTAAACAGAGCTATCCAAGCAATAAATATCATATTCTAGTAATTGCAGATGGACTAAAAAAAGAAACGCTAGACGAACTAATAAAACAACCCATAAGTGTTATACCCGTAAAGTTTGAAGAGAGTTCAAAAGCAAAATCAATAAATACAGTTTTAGCTATTACTCCAGACTATGAATATGATTATACAGTAATCATTGATGTTGATAACATCATGCATGAAGAATTTCTTGAAAGAATGAACCTACGATTACAGAATGATGAAATAGTAGTTCAAGGTCATAGAATGGCTAAAAACTTGAATACATCTTTTGCTATTCTTGATGGAATTAGCGAAGAAATAAATAATCAAATTTTCAGAAAAGGACATATAGCTTTAGGCGTTTCAGCAGCTTTATCAGGGTCTGGAAAAGCTGTAAACTACTACTTTTTTAAGGATTCGATGAAGCTTATCGACTCGGCAGTTGAAGATAAAGAAATTGAAGCTGTATTTTTACGAAACAAAATCAAAATTCTGTATGAAACAGATGCAATAGTTTATGATGAAAAAGTGGACAATTCAGCTGTTTTTGCTAAACAGAGAAGAAGATGGATTGCCTCACAGTTTTTCGATTTTAACTTATTTATCTTTGAAGGAATCTACCACTTACTTTTCAATAAAAATTTTGACTACTTTGATAAAGCATTGCAGAAAATACTATTACCTAGAATCTTACTATATGGGCTTGTAACTATATTCTCAGTCACGATGTTTTTTGATGTGTTTATGTTTGGAAATTTCTTTATGGTTTGTTTCCTTCTTTGCACCATGAGCTATATAATTTCTATTCCACCTCAATATTTCAATACCAAAACACTGCAAGCAGCATTCAGAGTGCCCCAAGCATTTTACTTAATGGTAATAGCTTTGTTTAGGTCTAAGAATGCTAATAAAAATTTTATACATACTAAGCATCATTATATTAGTGAAATCGAGAAAAATGATGATAATTCCAATTAATCATGGCAAAAATAGGAATTGAGGCTCAACGAATTTTCAGAAAGAAAAAACATGGAATGGATATGGTTGCTTTGGAACTTATTCGAAACCTTCAAACAATCGACAAAAAAAACGAATATTTCATTTATGTAAAAGAGGATGAAGACAACGATGTATTAAGACCTTCAGAGAATTTTCATATCGTAAAAATACCTGCATCGCCCTATCCATATTGGGAACAAATATTACTACCAGAACAAACAAAAAAAGATAAAATTGACTTATTACATTGTACCAGTAATACTGCGCCATTAAGCCTTAAATGTAAACTTGTTCTAACCCTTCATGATATCATTTATTTAGAAAAATTAAATTTCACAAAAGGCACTCCCTATCAAATTATGGGAAACTTTTATCGCAGATGGAATGTACCTAAAGTGGTAAAAAAAGCATCTCAAATCATAACCGTTTCAGATTTTGAAAAGAACACCATAGAGAAGCATTTTGGTTATGGAGATGACAGAGTAAAAACTGTGTACAATGGGGTGGGTAGTCACTTTAAAAAGGTTGAAGATATTGAGGTATTAAAGCAAATAAAAAACAAATACAATCTACCTGATAAATTCATTTTTTACTTAGGAAACACCGACCCGAAAAAGAATGTTGTAGGTGTTTTAAAAGCACTATCTATTCTAAAAAAGAAAGGCAAGCTGCACACAAAATTATTGATGCTTGATATAGATAGAAATTTCCTTCAACAGCAGTTAAATAATATTGCTGATCCTGGATTAATTGAAGATTTAGAATTTTGCGGCTATGTGCCTAACCAAGATCTACCTGCTATTTATTCACAAGCTGAAATGTTTTTATATCCATCTCTGCGAGAAAGCTTTGGAATACCTATTCTTGAAGCAATGGCATGTGGTGTAGCTGTTGTAACATCAAATACTTCTTCCATGCCCGAAATAGCATTAGACAGTGCAGAATATTGCAATCCATTTGATGCCGAATCGATTGCATCTGCAATTGATTTATTTCAGGAAAATAAAGATTATAAAAACAAAATGGCTCTAAAAGGCTTAGAGAGAGCAAATTTCTTCTCATGGATAAATAATGCGAAGCAAACTTTAGACATATATAACAACTTATGTTGAAATAATATTTTATTTTAATGGGAGTATATCTTATTTTTATGGCTGAATTAACCTCTACTAAAGATGAACAAATCATACTACTCCCAAACAACTTACAAGGATGCCGAAGATCTTAAAAGATTAGATTTTATTGTTGATTCAATACAGAAACTTGGATTACCAAATGCCAAAGTTTTAGATGTTGGCTGTGGCAACGGCAACATTAGTATGGCATTAGGATCAATCGGATTTAATGTAGTAGGTGTTGATATTGATGCAACATCAATTCAAAACGCTAAAGCAAAGAACACTTTTAAAAACATTGAATTCAAAATTATTGATGCCAATTCATTTGCCATGAATGATGAATTTGATGCTGTGGTTTGCAGTGAAGTGTTAGAACATCTTGAAGTGCCTTCTGATTTGGTAGGTTCTATTTTCAGAATATTAAAACCAGGGGGAGTTTTGGTGGCAACAGTGCCAAATGGTTGGGGACCTCGTGAAGTATTAATTACCAAACCTATGCAATGGCTTCACAAAAACAAATTTGATGGACCAATTTTACTATTGAAAAAATTAATGGGTTATAGTAATACTACTCGTCAAAGCTCAAATCCAGACCTAACTCACATACAATTTTTCTCAGTTGGAGCTATACAAAAGCTCATGATAGACAAAGGCTTTAAGCTAATTCAATTTGATAATGCAGACTTTTTAGAAAGGATATTTCCATATTCTTTCCTTACTCGCAGAATATATTCCCTTCAAAAACTTGACTGTAGTGTAGCCGACTATATTCCTAAATTCTTGACAAGTGGTTTTTATACTAGTTGGACCAAGCCTAAAAACTAATGATGATTTCTTTATATTGGATATGCCTTGCCATTGTAATATATAGCTATGTTGGCTATGGCATCTTATTATACATATTGGTAATAATAAAAAAACTAGTTTCAATAAAGACGGTGTTTGATAGTGATTTTTTGCCAGATGTTACATTGGTAGTGCCATGCTTCAATGAGGCTGACTACATCGAAGATAAAATTATCAATAGCCTTGACTTAGATTATCCCAAGAACAAAATTGAATTTATTTTTATAAGTGATGGTTCAACAGATGATACCCCACAAAGGATAAAAAAATACAGTGAGGTAATTGCACTTCATGAAGCACCGCGTAATGGAAAAGCAGCAGCTATGAATAGGGCTATGACTTTTGTTAAAACTCCTATTGTCATCTTTTGTGACGCTAATACTCATTTAAATAAAGAAGCCATTAGAGAGCTAGTGAAGCATTATAAAGATCCAAATGTAGGTGCAGTTACAGGTGAAAAGAGAATCATACAAACAGATAAAGAAAGTGCAAGCACAGCAGGAGAAGGTATCTATTGGAAATACGAATCATTTCTAAAACAACTCGATTCTGATTTTTATACCATTGTGGGAGCAGCAGGTGAATTGATGTCATACAGAACAGAATTGTATTCGGAATTACCCAAAGACACCTTATTGGACGATTTAACCCAATCAATGCAAATAGCCTTACAAGGTTATAGAGTAATTTACGAAAAGAATGCATATGCTGCTGAAACCGCCTCTGCGAATGTAGGAGAAGAACTAAAGAGAAAAATAAGAATAGCGGCAGGTGCTTGGCAAAGTATGACAAGATTAGGCAATGCTTTTAATCCTTTCCACAATTTAAAGTTAAGCTTTTTATTTGTATCTCATAGGGTATCAAGGTGGACCTTAGCCCCGTTTTCATTATTAATTTTGGTAATTTTAAATATCTTATTGTTTAATTTATCATGGATTTACAACCTATTGTTATACGCACAAGTACTATTTTATGCTGCTGCTCTTTTGGGTTGGTACTTTGAAAACAAAAAAATTAAGATCAAACTTTTATTTGTACCCTACTATTTTTTTATCATGAATTTGTGCATGTACCTAGGTTTTGCTAGGTTTATAAAGGGAAAACAATCAGTTTCGTGGGAAAGATCGAAAAGAGCTTAAAAACAAAGGATTGCAATTAAAATACAATATTTTATATCTGTATATCAATAAATTGCATTCCATTTGACAAAAATTACAATTTCTTAATGCGTATTGGTTGATTAATATTTATCAATTCGTTTAATTTGAGCAAAAGTTAAAGATATGAAAAACGCGATAAAATTTTTATTTATATTAACAATCCTATTAGTATTTGCTAACGTTGTTAATGCACAACCTGGTTCAGGCGGATTTGGTGATGAGCCTAATGATGTACCTTTAGATGGTGGAGTTATTATATTGGCAGTAGCTAGCGCTAGTTATGGAATTAAGAAATTAATCAAAGGCAAAAAATAATTTTTAATTAATTAAGCACATATAAAAAAAAGCGCTCAAAATAATTTGAGCGCTTTTTTTTATTAAAGTTGGCATAAAACTATTTGATTTTATAAACCCAATTGTTTGTGTCTTCAATTTTCGAAGTTTGGGTATCACTCAATCTTTTGTATAACCAATTTGAAACAAGTCTTGTTTCAGCATTTGGAAGCGTGTATTCAACACCATCATTATTAATCGCTTCAATCTTTGCAATTAATGCAGCTGTGCCAGTACCGAAAGCATCTGTTAATATTCCATCTTGACTAGCCTTTGCAATTTCATCCAAACTAATTCTCTTCTCTACCACTTCATACCCGCCCTCTTTTAGTAATTTAATACAACTATCTCTTGTTACTCCTTGCAAGATGTTACCATCCAATTCTGGAGTTATAACTGTTTTATCATTTAACACAAAGAATAAATTAGTTGTTCCAGATTCTTCTACATATTTATGTTCTTCACCATCTGTCCATATGATTTGATCATAACCAGCCTTTTTGGCCTCCATGGTTGGCAACATGCTGATTCCATAATTACCAGCCGCTTTAGCATAGCCTACACCACCTTTAAATGCTCGCACATAGGTTTTCTCAACCTTCACTCGTATAGGTTTAGGATAATAGCTATTTACAGGGCAACAGAAAATCATGAAGGTATAATTATTTGAAGGACGCACACCTACAAAATCGTCTGTAGCAAACATAAAAGGTCTTAGATATAAAGCACTTCCCTCCTTTGTTGGAATCCAATTTTGATCTAAATGAACCAATTGACTCAAACCTTCCATAAACAATTCTTCAGTTATGGCTGGCATACCCATTCTGTGGGCTGATTGGTTAATTCGTTTGAAGTTATCTAGCGGTCTAAATAACTGGGGATTACCACTTGGGTCTTTAAATGCCTTCATTCCTTCAAACACTGCCTGTCCATAGTGTAAACTTGAAAGTGCTGGAGAAATGCTAATATTTCCGTAAGGTAAAATCTCTGGATCTTGCCACCTACCCTCTTTATAATCAACACGAAACATATGGTCTGAAAATATTTTTCCAAATTCTATGTTCTCAAAATCACATTCCTTAATTCTAGATTGATTGGTTTTGCTAATTTTTATTGAAATTGCCATCTTTTATGAAAGTATCTGACGAGTTTATAAATTTATTATTTGACGAAATTTTCGTTGTCAAAGAAAAACAAAATAGTGTACAAATCAACTATTATGGCAATAACACTGCACGTGTGTTACATATTGTTGATTTTGAAATGCTTGGAACTGAAAACAAAGATGATCAGGCACAACTAAGAACAATTATTGAGAAGGGATTTCTTCTCAATGTGGACGATAATGCTATTGTATCTATTGATAATATTGGCAACAGCAGCTTTGAGGGTATTATGGATTATTTCAACCCACAAAAACTAGTTGTTTGGGGATGCAATGATTTTGCAAACAAACAACTTAAAATAAAAGACTATGAAATTCAGCAGAAGGGAATCACTCTTATACTAAAAGCTGAACCAATATTTGAATACATTAGCAGCAATGCAAAAAAACAACAACTTTGGTTACAAATTAAACGAATGAATACACTAGCATGATTGAACTAATATTTGCTTCACACAATAAAAACAAAGCCAAAGAAATAGAAAAAAAATTGGCATTGGCATATAAGGTTCATACTTTGGATGATATTGGTATCCATGAAGAAATAATCGAAGATGGATTAACCCTTTCTGAAAATGCAATTATTAAGGCTCAATTTGTTTTCAAAAAAACAAATAAAGATTGTTTTGCAGATGATACAGGCCTAATGGTAGAAGCCCTAAATGGAGAGCCTGGGGTATACAGTGCACGCTACGCTGGTGCCAACAAAATTGACAATAACAATATGGATTTGCTTTTGCAGAATTTAAACGGAATTGAAAACAGAAAAGCTAAATTCGTAACAGCCATTTGTTTGATTTACCAAGGAACTCAACACATGATTGAGGGAGAATTGCATGGTAAGATTATCCATACCAAAAAAGGCAATCATGGTTTTGGATACGATCCCATTTTTATTCCTGATGGGTATGATATAACCTTGGCAGAGATGGAACTTGATGAGAAAAATAAAATAAGTCACAGAGCAAAAGCGATTGATAAAATGAAATTGCTCCTTGAAAGAATATCAAACAATAAATCATAGCACATTGCGTTTGCAATATTTACATAAATGAAAAAAATATTATTATTTATACTTTCAATCATCTGGCATAATCTGATGGCCCAGCAAAGGCCCAACGTGGAAGGCTGGAGGGTACACCTACCCTATCAAAAAGCTACAACTGTAGCTGAGGTGGGTGATAAAATCTATGTGGGTTCTCCAAGTGGAATTTTCACTGTTGATGTGCATGATTTCGCCATCGAAAGGCTTTCAAAAATAACAGGTTTATCTGATGTGGAGGTGAAATTGGTAAGACATAACCAAGTACTCAATTTAACTATCATAGTATACCAAAATGCAAACATTGATATTATAGATCATAAAGCAAACAACATTATCAACCTTCCCGATTTACTGCAGTTAAACATCATTGGCAGTAAAGCCATTAATAATATCTGTTTCTACAATAGCAATTTATACCTAGCAACTGATTTTGGAATTGTCTTAATTGATTTAGAGAACAAGCGAGTAATTGATTCCTACCAAAACCTTGGTAGCAATGGATCAAACCTACCTTTTAATGATGTGGCCATTTTTAATAATAGCATTTATGGTGCAACCAATCTAGGTATTTTTTCTGCTGCTTTAGATGCCAACAACCTAAGCGATTTTAACTTTTGGAAAAAGACAAGCACCTTCTCTTTTGCCAATCACCTAGAAGTTTTCAACTCGAAACTATATGCTAATGCGGATAGTAATTTAAAAGTAAATGATGGGCTCAATGCTTGGACAGCTTATGCCACAAGCCTTGATGGAAAAGTGCGCAGCCTTCAGGTAAACAACAATAAGTTAAGTATTACTACCAATGATGAAGTAGTTATTGAGGATGCGAATGGATTAGCTGATAAAAAATCGAATATCAAAAACCGAAACGAAGCCATTGTTGGTAAAAACGACAAATTGTTTATGGTAGACAATTCTTATGGAGCGCAAATGTATCCAGGTCTTACTGGTGAATTTGAATACATCATTCCCAATGGACCCACATCCACTTCGGCAAGTACCATTAACTATGGCAATGGTGCTACATGGGTAGCAGCAGGTGCAGTAGATGACTCATGGCAAAAACAATTTTTCATCAATCGTTTTTATAAATTTCAAAACAATACTTGGGAGAATTATATTGACAAAAACATTCCTGAATTAAATGGCATAACTGACATCTTAGAAGTAAAAGTAAACCCAAGAACAGGTAAAGTATATGCAGCTTCATTTGGAAATGGCATCTTTGAAATGGACGAAAATGCCACAAGGGTTTTAAAAAAATACGATTCATCCAACAGTTCATTAAGGCCTAACTTTAACCCTTCATTTCCTCAGTTGTACGCAAGTTCGATTGATTTTGATGAAGACGGTAATATGTGGGTAGCCAACCATTCCGCTCCTGAACCTATTTCAGTAATGAGAACTGATGGCACATGGAAATCGTTTCCAATTGGCGGTCTTTTAGGAGGTGCCAATGAAATAACCAAAATCAAATGCGACCAAGACAATAACAAGTGGGTGGTTTTAAAAAGAGAAGTAGGTGTTTTGGTATATAATAGTGCCAGCAACCAAGTAAAAATATTGACCAAGGATGTTAACAATGGGGCTTTGCCATCTAACCAAGTGTATTGTGCAGTGCCTGATAAAAACGGTTCTGTTTGGATTGGCACTTCACAAGGCTTAACCATTCTGAGCAATCCAGGTTTGATATTTAAAACGCCTAAAGAGAACTTTGATGCGCAACAAATTGTTATCAAAACTGGTTTGGTGTATTCTAATTTCTTAGGAACAGAAGCCATCAATTGCATAAAAGTAGATGGTGGAAACCGCAAGTGGATTGGCACACGCAATGGTGTATGGTATGTTTCGTCTGATGGTTATACAGTATTGCATAATTTCACCACAGCCAACAGCCCTTTGCTATCAAACAATGTATTGGAAATTGGCATAGATGAAAAAACAGGTGAAGTATTTTTTGCAACCGACAAAGGCATCATATCCTACATGGGAACATCCACCGAGCCCGACTCCCATTTAAGTAATATTTTTATTTATCCAAATCCTGTGAGGCCTGAATACAATGGGCTTATTTCGATAAAGGGTTTGATTAAAAACACCATAGTTAAGATTACAGATATTTCGGGTAATTTGGTGTACGAAACCACTTCCAATGGTGGAACTGCTACTTGGGATGGCACTACTTTTAAAGGCAATAGAGCGGCTACTGGTGTATATTTAATTTTTGCAGCTAAGCGTGAAGGAGAAGAATCGCAAGTAGGGAAATTGTTGTTTATTAACTAAAGTCATTGCCAGTCGGGATTTGTAATCCCGACAGAGATAATATTGGATTTGCAATCCAACAAAAAAACATGAAACATTAAACCATGCTCAGCAAGTGCCAAGCCATCGTCATTCACAGCATCAACTATAGCGAAAGCAGTGTTATACTGAAATGCTTTACCAGCGACTATGGCTTGCAGTCTTATATGATAAATGGTGTTCGAGGAAGAAAAGGTGCTATCAGGTCATCGCAGCTGCTGCCCCTTACTCTACTTGAGCTTGACACTTATCACCAACAAAACAAAAACCTTCAACGCATAAAGGAATTGAAATGCATTCCTGTGCTTCATCATATCCATTTTGATATTATTAAAAGTTCGATAGGTATGTTTTTGGCCGAACTACTTAACAAAGTATTAAGCGAAGAAAACCAACAAGACAAACCGCTTTTTGATTTCTTATTCAATTCCATTCAGATATTAGATTTGTCAGCAAGTAATGTATCTAATTTCCCTTGCTACTTTATGCTTCATTTGAGTAGGTTCTTGGGCTTTATGCCCAAGGGAAATTATTCTGAAATGCATAACTCTTTCAACAAAATAGAAGGAGTGTATGATGAATGGTTTATAGGAGCACCCAATCAAATTGAACCTGAGCTAAGTGAAAAACTCTTTAGGCTTCAAGAATCCAACTTTGATAGTTTTCATTTGATTAAATTAAATACCCAACAAAGAAGCGAGCTGCTAAATATACTTATCTCCTACTACCAATCACATTTGGCTACTTTTAGCAATCTCAAGTCGCATAAGGTATTGGCAGAGGTTTTGGGGTAAGCACATGGCTGTTGCGTTGGAATCCCCCTTTGAAGGGGGCAGGGGGATGTTTAAGACTTTTAGAAATTGATTCGGAAATTTTATCAACTATTTTGTTTTTCACTCAATCATAATTTTGTGCATAATAATTAGGCTTAAAGTGTAATTATTGCATTTCATAATTTTTCAGGATGGATATTGTTTATTTACTCATAGGAATTGCCATTGGTTTTGCCTTGGCTTGGTTTATCAAAAAATCGCAACAGCAAGGCTCATCAGCGCCTGCTGAAGAACTCATACAACTCAGAACGCAACTAGGTGAAGAAAGCAATTTGCGCAGTGGCTTGCAATCGCAAAACGATTACATAAAACAAGAAAATGAAAGCTTAAAAGGCGAACTGAAACTAAACCAAACTGAACTATTAAAACTCAACAACGAACTAAGCACAACAAGGGAAGAAAGTAAAAACTTGGTAAGTCGCATGAGCGAACAAAAGCAAGAATTGACGCAGCTAAAAGAGCAATTCACCAAGGAATTTGAAAACCTTGCAAATAAAATTTTTGAAGAAAAGACCCAAAAATTTGCTGACCAAAACAAAACAAATTTGAGCGAAATACTTACCCCACTTGGCGAGAAAATTAAGGACTTTGAGAAAAAAGTGAATGATGTGTATGTGAATGAAAGCAAAGACAGGGCATCGCTGAAGGAGCAGCTAAACATGCTTCAATCATTGAACCAACAAATGAGCAAGGAAACCCAAAACTTAACCAAAGCATTGAAAGGCGAAACCAAAACGCAAGGCAATTGGGGTGAATTTATTTTGGAAAGTGTGCTAGAAAAATCGGGTTTGGTTAAAGACCGCGAATACAGCATACAACAGAGTTTTACAACAGAAGAAGGCAAACGATACCAACCTGATGTGATTATCAATTTACCCGAAGGCAAAACATTGATAGTGGATTCAAAAGTATCCTTGGTAGCTTATGAAAAGTTTTGGTCATCTGAAGATGAAACAGAAAAAACAATTGCCCTTAAAGAGCATTTACAATCCTTAAGAAATCATATCAAAGGATTAAGTGACAAGAATTATCAAAATCTATATGAAGTGAAAAGTCTTGACTTTGTGATTCTTTTTGTACCTATCGAACCAGCATTTGCCTTGGCCATGCAAGCTGACCCTGCCTTATTTAATGAGGCTTTCGACAAAAACATTGTGATTGTAAGTCCATCCACTTTGTTAGTCACACTAAAAACTGTTGCCAGCATTTGGAGGTTTGAATACCAGAATAGAAATGCCATAGACATTGCCAAAAAAGCAGGTGATTTACATGATAAATTTGTTGGCTTTGTAGATGATTTGATAAGCTTGGGCAATAAAATGCGCGACTCTCAAAAGGCCTACGAAGGTGCTATGAACAAGCTATCTACAGGTGCAGGTAATATTGTAAAACGTACAGACGAATTAAGAAAATTAGGTGCCAAAGCAAGTAAATCCTTACCTCAAACTTTGCTTGATAGAGCAGGTGACGAATAAGAAAATAAAGTATATATGAAAGCAGTTGTATTAGAAGAATTAAACCAAAAACTAGTAGTAAAAGAAGTAACTACCCCTGAAATAGAAAGCCATGAAGCACTGGTAAGAGTAAGTGCTGCGGCCTATAATCATAGGGATTTATGGATACAAAAAGGACAGTATGCGGGCATACGCTATCCCATCATATTAGGTTCTGATGGATGTGGTGCGGTTGACAAAGTTGGAGCTGATGTAAGCAAAGATTGGTTGGGTAAAGAAGTTATTATCAACCCAAGTTTGAATTGGGGAAACAACCCAAGGGTACAGGCTAAAGACTATATTATTTTGGGCACACCCAATGATGGCACCTTTGCCGAATATGTGAAAATTGATGCACGTTTGTTGCACCCTAAGCCTGCTCATTTAAGCCATGAAGCAGCCGCTGCCTTGCCATTAGCTGGCTTAACTGGATTTAGAGCCACTATGAAAAGAGCTCAAGCCAAAGCAGGTGAGAATGTTCTTATTACCGGTATTGGTGGAGGTGTAGCACTATTGTGCATGCAGTTTGCCATAGCTGCAGGATGTAATGTGTATGTAACTAGTGGCAGTGATGATAAAATAAAAACTGCCATGGATATGGGTGCCAAAGGGGGCGTAAATTATAAAAATGCCAATTGGGACAAAGAATTGAAAAGCTTGAGCGGTGGAGGTTTTGATGCCATAGTGGATAGCAGTGCAGGTGATACCTTTGCCAAATTAGTAGATATAGCTAAACCTGCAGCGCGCATAGCCATGTATGGCGCTACGCTTGGACCATTTAACAGTGGTATACCTGCAAAAATATTCTGGAAACAATTGGATATTTTAGGCAGTACCATGGGGAATGACGAAGAATTTGCAGAGATGCTAGCTTTTTTAAATACACATAAAATAGTGCCTTTGGTTGATTCGGTTTTCCCTATGGAAAAAGCGCAAGAAGCCATTGACAAAATGAGCAAAGGAGAACAATTGGGTAAGATTGTCTTGAAGATAAGTTAGGCTGTCAAATGCTAAAAAAAGAAGGCGCTTCCAAACGGAAGCGCCTTCTTTTTTGCCATACTATTTGTATATTACTTGATAAACTTAACAGTCCTATCAAAACCATTTTCGTTTTTCACTTTCACGAAATACACACCATTACTCAAACTTTCAATATTCAATTGAGTGCTTGCACCATTCATGCTTGCGCTCATAACTTCGTTGCCACTAATATTAAAAATACTAATGCTAGAGTTTTTGAAGCTTGCATTGTTGATGCTGATGTTTAACACATCACTTGCAGGGTTTGGATAAACAGCCATTCTTATATTTGTAATGTTACTTTCGTTTGCAATACCTGTAGTGGTAGAATTTGCATTCAAAATCAATACAAATCTGTCTTTACCCCACTGATGCGGCATAGAGTCCATTACGAAAGTATAGACTGGGTTCTTTCTGATATCAATTGTTTTTTGGGTAAATTTATCTAACAAGGATACTGGTACACTGTTATCAAAATCGTTGATGGTCGTGAAATCAAATTTATAGGTGCCTCTTTGAGTAGCTTCTACATTCAAGCTAATTCTTTTTTCTTCAGTCACAACAGGAATGCTTGATAAAGTCAAATTGATTGAATCAGCACCATAGCTAGATAAATTCAAATTATCATTCTTCAATTTAATTATATCATAATCATCTTTTTGCAAAGTGGCATCATTCATCATTTTCAAAATATATTCATCGCTCTCAGTTGAGTCTCTATAATATTTAATATGCAACTCATCTGATGCTGCACCTTTTTTATGCAAAGCTATAGGTGCAGAACTTGTTTTGAAAGCTTCAGTAAATGTAAGTGAAGCCCCTGTACCAGTGGCCTGCACAAAGAAAGCTGAACCAGAAGGGATAATACCGCTAGTTAGGGTACCCGAACCAGCTTGTGTGCTATAGCTTTTGTATGAGTTAGCTGTTGCATCAAACACGTGGATGGCAGTTCCAATATTGGTTCTATTGGTTCCAGCTGCCCAAAATGCTACCCAGTCAAACGCGCAAGGGTATGGATTACCTATAAGGTTCCAACCATCTGTTGACGCATTAAATGCACCAGCAGCACCCGTTCCAGTTGAATTGATTGGCATAGATACAGAACCTGCATTTACACCATTACTAACTCCACCTGTTTGGGTAAAAGTAAAAGAAGATTGGGTAGGTGGTGCGCCTGGAGTAAAGTATCCAATAACAGCAGTGTCAGTTGCGTAATTACCCGTAATAGGTCCTCTCACAAACGCCCTAAAACCAAGTCCAGGTGTTAAAGATGTTGTCATGTTAGATGCAGGATTAGCCCAACCATTTTCAATGGATCCAGCTGTGGTTCTATTGTATATTCTAACTGAAGATGGAGTGCCATCGGCATTGTTAAATCCTAATAAATTTGAGCGGGTAGTAGCATAACCATTCGAGTTTTGTGAACCAACTGTTGCACCCGGTGTACCTGGACCTGTAATATAAAACTTAGTACCCCAATTCGCAAGTGTCTGACCTGTTACAGGCGAGGAGATGTATCTCCATCTACGACCAGATTGAGACATAAATCTTTCAACAGTAATGTTTCCACTGATTGTTCCTGCGGAGTTACCAATGGCTGCTGTACCATTCACATCAGATTTTAAAGTAAGATTGCCTCCTGTAGTTAGTGTAGATCCTGAACCTACTGTTACTAGACCAAAAGTAGTTCCACCAGTTATGTTTAAAGCATTTCCTAAGGTGGTAGTTCCTGTACCACTTATGCTTAAATTTCTTAATGTATTGTTAGATGAATTAAAAAAAATTGAACCACCACCTCCTGTTACACTAACATTATTTGAAGCTACAACAGCAATATTATTGCTTGCGCTAGAGCCCGAAATAGATGCATAAGTAAGATTATTATTTGTTCCTAACGTTAATGTAGAACTATTGGAAATCAATAACTGGCCTGTTAAGACCACATTTCCTGAAAGGCTTGCGGAACCAACAACAGATAAATCTCTATATGTGGCTGCAGGAACATTAACTCCGGTTTTTACTAAACGACTTGAACTATTTCGCAAATAAATTGTAGAAGTTGTAACAGAAGAGAAGTCACTTGTATTATTATTATTGTCCGTTCCATCAACATTTCTTCTAAATCCACTATTAGAAGAAATACTTCCCGCAGAGGCGGTTTCAAAATAAGTTCCACCAGAAAGTGAACCATAACCTATTCCATCAATTTTTGTACTATTAGAATTTAATATTAACGCTAACTGGCCGGAAGCGGCAGCAAATCCAGTAGTAATAGCGCCATCTCGAGACAATGAAGATGTTCCTCCAATTGTGATGCTAGCATTTGTTGACAAAAGCCAAAAACTATATGGTTGTAAAGTTCCTGACAATGTGCCTCCCGCTGATCCACTGCCGCCAGAAGAACTAGCATATGCTATCGAAAGTAAACTCAAATCAAATGTTTTTCCTGTTGTATTAACTAACTCAATAAATTCATCCGTTGCTCCACTATAACCAGGGTTAAATTGATTGATTACAATTTCTCCTGCAGCAGGTATATTAATCAGTGTCATTGCATTTCCAGCGGCAGAACCTGTATTGCTTGTGGCCGTTGTAGTAATATCAGTGTTGCTCATGCTGCCTGTAAATGTTCTACCACTAGTTGCATTCGAAGAAACATCCGCAATTAATAAATACCTTCTAATACTTGAAAATCCAGTTTGTCCTGTAATTCCGCTAAAGCTTAGAATTGCTGACAATGTAGAAACTGTACCTAGTGAAGCTGTTATTTCTCCTGCAGAGGCAGCACCATCAGAATTTGCATCATAAATTAATCTAAAATTAGATAAATCAGATGAGGTAACTGTACCTGTTGTTTGCATATTTACCGATGTTAAATCAACAGATGCATTTGGAGTCAATGCAAAACCAAAAATAATTTGATTAGTGGCTCCAGTTGCAATATTTCCCGCTACTGGTGTTCCCGTGTTGGCTAGCGTTACAGTGGGCACTGCTATTGTTTGTGTGCCAGAGGCAGCTGTGCTGCCTGTTTCATCAACACCTAATGTAGTACTTGTAATACTAGAAGCTGTTAATCCATTTACATTAATCAATCTTCCAGTGGTAGCAGAGGCACTAATGTCAGCAGTTAACCAGATATAATAAGTTGATCCTGAAGTTAAACTTTGAGTATTGGTGAATGTAATAGTCTCCTGACTATTTGCAGAGTTTTTGCCAGAACTTTGGCTCGAACCATATTGAGAAGCCGTAGCAAAATTATTTGTATTGTTTATCCAAAGTTTAAATCCGCTTGTTGCCATATCGGCACTTGTATAGCCACTAGCATTTGCTGCCGTTACATATTTTATTTCTGTAATAGTAACATTAGTATTGGTTATTGCTAATTGAGCCCTAGCAATAATATTATTGGTAGAACTAACAAAAACATTACCTGCCACAACAGCCGTATTTTCGCTGATAGCTAGAGTTGGTGCAATAAAGGTTTGCGTGCCTGATGCACTTGTACTTCCAGAAATAGCATTTCCAGCAGCTGCGGTAATGTTTGAAGTTGTCATTGCAGATACTACCATAGTTCTGGATAAGGTGGCTGCAGAAAACACATCCACGGTTAACCAATAGTAATAGGTATTTCCAGTCACCAATGTTTGCGATGTTGTAAAATCAAGATTTTCTGTTGTGTTTGAAAGGGACTTCCCTGAGCTTATACCACTACCAACGATAGAAGCGGTGCTAAAATCATTAGTTGTACTTCTATATAGTTTAAATCCGTTGGTTTCAATGTCAGTTTGATTATAACCTCCAGATGAAGCTGTAGTTACAAAACGCATTAATGAGACAGTAGAATTTTGTGCTCCGCCAGCTGTTATTTGGGCTTTGTATATGATGTTATTGGTTGTACCTCTTAAAATATTAGTTGCTGTAACTTGGGTATTATTTGCAAGCACCAATGTTGAGGTAATTATTGTTTGAGTATTCCCTGCTGCGGATCCAGTAACAGAAGCTGTTGAAGTAACATTCGCATTGGATAATGAGGCAGTAAAAGTTGCTCCACTAGAAGGATTTGAAGCTATATCTGCAATCAAAAGATACCTTCTAACTGTAGATGCGGTAAATGCTTGTCCTGTTAATCCTGAAAAAACCAAAGGATTAGAAATACTAGACACTGTTCCAATTGGTGAAGAAATCTCACCAGCATCAGCAGTGCCATTACTATTGGCATCATACAATAACCTAAAATTAGATACATCTGAGCTTATAGCTGTTCCCGAAGTTGAAATACTTACTGAACTAATGTCGATATTATTACAGGCCGTAGGAGTTAATCCAAATCCAAACAAAGTAGCATTACTCGTTCCACTAGCAATGTTTCCAGTAGCAGGGGTGGAAGTATTAGCTAGTGTCAATGTTGAATTTACTGCAGTACTTACCCCTATTGTAAAGGTGCCAGTTGCTCCACTAAATCCGAATACCATCACTCTGTAGGTTGTTCCTGCGGTAACTGTAAATGTATGTGTTTCTGCTACTCCACTTCCATTAACATCTTTGTTTGTTGTATATGTAGGATCGGGGCAAGTACCTCCAGTAAAAACAGCCATTACTACATCAAACCCTGATGGTGTAACTGTAATTGTGTGACTGCCACTACATGTTGGTGTGAAAGAATACCAAACGTCAGGATTTGTAGCCGTGGATGTATAATTTGAAAACGCAGTAAATGTAGTTGGACTTGACTTAGTAGCATTTACATTTGTTCCACTTGTTGCAGAGGCTCCTACTGTTATTGCTGTTGCCCCAGAACACAAATCGTTTGCTGGTGTTGGAGCTGGAATGTTAAATGTTGCAGATGTAAATCCAGTTAAGCCTGTAGCTGTATAATCTAATGATGCACCTGTAACAGCAGCGGCACTAGTTGCAGTTAAACCACTAAATGTGGCTAAACCATTTGCAGCTGTTGCTGTTAATGTTCCGCCAAGTGTCCAAGTACCTTGTGTAGCCGCCACCGTTACTACTGTTGAATTATCTGTTGTGATAATATTACCATATTGGTCGGTAATATTTACTTTAGGCTGAGTAGCCAAAACCGCTCCATTTGTAGCAGGAGCAGCAGGGGCTGTGTTATTAGTTAATTTACTGGCAGCTCCTACACCAATAGTTTGAGATGCACTAGCATTTGTATATCCGGTTGAAACAATAACAATACTTTTGGATCCAGAACTTTGTAATAAAGTTGAAGCCGATGGGGTAAATGTAATTTGTCCTGCTGTATTGGTGGCATAAGCACTTGCAGATAATGTTGTTCCTCCAACAGTAATACTTGAAATACCTGAACGCCATATAGCATCATCGGTAAAAGTTACATTAAATGAACCGTCAACAGTTGCTCCTACCGCAGCTGTTATTGTTGGCGGTGTTGCACTAGAAATATTAGCTGTAAATGTTGGTTGAGTGATTGAATAGTTTGTTGATGGAACAGTATAAGTACCCGTTTGGTTAATTGTCTTGCCACTACCTACACTCGCTGTAGCAAAAGCAAAAGTCACCACATCACTAACTGAGAATGATTCACTATTTACCAACCCACTATAAGCTGCCGTTCCTGAAGTTGTAGCAGTAGTAGTTCCATCATAAGCTTTATTGTTTATTGAAATTCCAGTAATGGTTAATGCCTTTTTAGCTACACTACTACTAACAGTTGCCACAGTTTTAGAGGTGGCACCAGTGCTGCTTGCATCTATGTTACCACTATATGAACCAAAACCTGTGCTGGCTGCTAAACGCACATACACTGTGGTAGAACTAACATTTCCAGCACTTTGGGTTAATGTTAAACTCGTTGTATAACCGCTTCCAATAGATGTTGAAACTTCAAATCCAGAAGGTGGCGTAATCACAATATCGTTGGTTAAGGAAACACCACTTACCGAAAATGTAGTTGTACTACTCGCTGTTCCATATGTGGTGCTTAATGCAGATAACGTACCTGTAATACTAATAGTTGGAGTTGAAATTGCCTCTGGAACTATTTCGCCAGTACTTAAAATAGCTGCTGCTCCAACATAACCACTAAAGCTAATTTTAGCAAGCTGACCTGCAGTTAAACCAGTAGCATCAGAACCAACAAATATTTTACCAGCTGATCCTGATGCACCTGCTGTACCTGACCATCCTGTGATGGTTAAGGTAGCACCAGCCCAAGTAACTCCATTGCTAGCTGCAAAAGTTAGGGTATGAGCATTTGAACCTAATGCCAATGTTGAATTAGCATTTAAATTCAATGTTGATGAACTGGTAAATGTAACAGAAGAAGGAATTGAAGTAGTACTCAGAGTACCGCCATTTAATATAATCTGTGAAACAAAAGTAGCATTTGAACTTGGAGCTAAATTTAATTCGCCTGCTGTAATCGTAGTGTTACCTGTATATGAATTTGCACTTCCATTAAGTGTTAATACACCGCCACCTGATTTTATTAAACTTCCTGCACTTGTATTATCTGCAATAACTCCTCCGTATGCAAGTGTTTTAGTGCTTAGAACATTTATTGTTCCACCACCAGTACCTATAACAATTCCTCTTTTCGAATCAATTGTTATACTGTTACTATCTAAAAGAGTACCATTATCCAATAATAAATAATTAGGTGTTGTGCTAGCCGGAACTGTGCCTAAATCGGTCTCTTTCCCAATTGAAACAGTACCACCTTTTATATTGAGTCCATTATAGGTTTGTGCAGAACCATTGGAGGTTTGAAAAACAAGAGCACCAGCACCAGTTTTATTAATTACTCCAGAACCAGAAAATACACCAGTAGTATTTACATATCCTATGATAGAAGCCACATCAATGGTTGAGTTGGCGTGAGCAAAGGCAATATTTCTTCCTGATGAAAGGGTAGTTGTTATAAGTTGTAATGTAGCATTATTGATAGTTAATAAACCAGAGGTTGCACCTAACCTATTTCCACCATTAATACTAATGGTTCCTGCATTAATATCTGTACCTCCTGTATAAGAATTAACGGCTTGTAAAGCCAAAGTGCCGTTACCTGCTTTTGTCAATTTAAAACCACCTGATATGATACCACCCACGGTTAATGTATTAGCACTAACAGTTACTTGTCTATTGGCAGTCAGGGTCACATTACCTGTCCCTAAATTCAAATCATTGGTACCAGTAAAAGTAAAATCACCTCCCCATGTTTGAGCATTATTATTTGTTGAAGTATTAATGGCAGAGCCACTTGTATTATCAATAGTACCACCATTTATTGTAAAAGTACCTGTTCCTAAAGCTGCCGCATTGTTTATGTTTAATGTTCCTGCACTTAATGTAGTTCCACCTGTGTAAGTATTAGCACCTGATAAAGTTAATGTTCCACTTCCAGCTTTAGTTAAACCAAATGTATTTCCTGAAATAATACCACCTACGGTTAATGCACTTGCATTTACAGTGACTTGTCTACTCGCACTTAAACTAACCGCTCCTGTTCCTAAGTTCAAGGCATTGGTTCCTGTAAAAGTGAAATCACCACCCCATGATTGGGCATTATTATTTGTTGAACTATTAATGGCCGAACCACTTGTATTATCGATAACACCACCACTTATGGTAAATGTACCTGTTCCTAAAGCTGCTGCATTATTAATGTTTAATGTACCTGCACTTAATGTAGTTCCTCCTGTATGAGTATTAGCACCTGAAAGTGCAAGTGCACCACTACCTGTTTTGATTAAAATACCGCTAGTACCACTAATTATTCCACCAAATGAAGTAGAAGTATTTGCCCCTCCCGTAGTTAATGTAGCTGAACCTAAACTTACATTACCTCCTGTTGTTCCACCGCCAGATAAGGATCCAATGGTTTGGCTAAAGCTATTCAAGTCAAAGGTAACGCCAGCAATATTGGCTAATGAAACCGCGGTGCTAGAAGCAAGACGGTTTGTACCAGTTATCATTTGGAGTGTACCCGCATTTATTGTTAAGCCTCCATTAAATGTATTAACACCTCCTAAGGCCAAAGCACCGCTTCCTGCTTTTGTTAAACTAAATGTATTTCCTGAAATAATACCACCTACGGTTAATGTACTTGCATTAACTGTTACTTGTCTGCTTGCGCTTAAACTAACCGCACCAGTACCTAAATTAAATGCACTGCTTCCGGTAAATGAATAATCACCACCCCAAGTTTGTGCATTGTTATTCGTTGAAGTATTTATAGCTGAACCACTTGTATTATCAATTGTTCCACCATTTATAGTAAAGGTTCCAGTTCCTAAGGCGGCTGCATTGTTAATATTTAACTGCCCGCTTGTTAATGTTACACCACCGGTAAAGGTATTGGTATTGCTTAAAATGGAAGTACCCGTATTGTTATTTAAACTTCCTCCAGTACCACTAATTATTCCCGAAAGTGTCAATGCTGCACTAGTTGCATTTGGACTTAAAGTTAATGCATTGGCCCCTAAATTAATGGTGCTACTCAATATTGATGGGGTGCTGGCAGCAGTGCTAAAAGTATAGCCAGCCGAACCCAATACAACATTACTTGGTGTTGTATTAAAAGTAGTTGGCATGGTCACTGTGCCACCTTGTGCATTGCTAAAATTAGCTACATTGGTAGCACCCGATGCAGGCCAGGTTAATGCTGCACTTGTACCAGCCGAAGTTGACCATGGACCTGTATTGAAATCTGCACTCAAAGGAGAACCTCCATTACCATTCCAATAATAATCTGTGGTACCTGTAAGTGGTGCACTTGCAGCAGTTAGCGCTAAAGAACTCAACTGAATATTACCAGTGCCTGTTCCTGAATTATATGCAGAAATTCTAATCGTTAAAAGTGATGTAGTAGTATTGCCTGGAGCAGGTATTGTAGCATTATTTGTAGTAGCACTAGCAGTTAAAGTTGTTACAGTACCACCACTTGTTGGAGTGGCATTTGCAGCATTTGAACCACTAATTATTGAAAATGAAGGAGATGCCCCCCAACCATAATATACCGAATAGTTTCTGGCAGCGGCAGAAGTGCTACTAACTAGTGCGGCAATTGCTAGATTTAGTGTGGAGTTTTGAAATGTTTGACTAGAATTTAATGTAATTGAAAACTCTAAATATTTGGTATTATCAACACTAGCAGCCGTTGTCCATCCTGTTGTTCTATGAAAGGTATTTGCATTTGTACCTGAAATACCTGTACCATTAAGGGTTATATTACTCAATGTAACATTAGAAAGAGCTGTTGACCTTGCTCCGGCCTGATTTGTGGTATTGGTCGAATAATTTGCACTTGTAACAGAGGTTGCAAAATTCCAAGTAACGTAATTCGTTTGTCCCATCACCCCACTCATGCCCAAAATACTTATTAGGCAAAACAGACTAAGTATCTTATTCATTGGTTGCTTTATATTTTGAAAAGCAACATTGATTAATGTATGTATCATTTTTTTCATATTTTAGCTTGTGTTATAACAAGGTTACAAATTGATTATAACGGAATTAAGTTCTTGCAAAAAAGCAAAAAAAATCAAGATTCTATGCACTCTATTTTTTTTCAAAACTATATATGAATACATGATAATTTGTTAAGAAATTGTTATCCTTGTAATACATTAAAATAAAGCTATTTAGCAAGTTATAGCATAAAATTTAGAATATCCTATCAAATATACAAAACACCCACTTAAAACCCGATTATCAACATCTCACATCATTTAAAAGATATATTAGCATTATTTTGTAGAAAAACACTTACGTTTGCAAAAAAATTGAAGAACTAAATTAATTATGGTATCCTATCTAACTTATGTAAAAATAGCAGTAATTATTGTAGCTATAATTTTTGTTCTCGTAAAAATTATACTGTATCTAAAACGTTTTACCAAAGTAAACAAATGCCCAAATTGTGGAGTTAAAGACTCTCAGAGGGTTGAAAGAGATTTATTTACTGCCATTTTTCTTTTCTTTTATAAAGTACAATCTTACAGATGTCACAAATGTTGGTATAGGTATTACCTTAGACACTAATACCTTCAAAAAAAGTATAGAAATTAATGAGTACAATTGTAAAATTAATTTCACTTAGACCTATTTTTAGTTAACTTGTCACATTATTTGACTAGTTAAATAAATAACACCTCTATATTTTCGAAAAGTTTATTTTTACCAAAAATTATCAAACAAATGACAGACTTGCTAATAGCAGTAATCATCATATTGATTATTGGCACTGCCTTAATCGTATTTTTAAAGAATTACATAAAGAAATTTGTGAGCAAAGGCATTTGTCCGAATTGTGATGCGCGCGATTACAAAAGGGTGCAAAGGGATTTTATAACAAAATATATATTGTTTTTTTTGAAAATACAAACCCTAAAATGTACCAAATGTAGCTACAGATTTAACCTGAAATTGAAAACAAAAAAGCAACTACTTGCGTAATCCGATTTCTCTCAATCTTTCATTTAAATATTCTCCAGCTGAAATAGGTTCATAGTGGCGCTGGTAATCTGAGGTTACACAACTTTCTAAACAATCTAATCTCATATCACTTCTTGGATGTAAGAAAAATGGTATGCTAAATCTAGGGTTAGCCCATTGCTCTCGTGGAGGATTAACAACTCTATGCGTAGTGGATTTTAGTTTATTGTTGGTCAAACGTTGCAGCATATCGCCTACATTTACCACCAATTGCTCGGGTAAAGCTGTAATACCCACCCATTCACCTTGCTTATTGAGCACCTCCAAACCTTCGGCAGATGCTCCCATCAACAAAGTTATAAGATTAATATCTTCATGCTCTGCCGCTCTTACTGCTGATTCTGGTTCATGTGTTATTGGTGGGTAATGAATAGGTCTCAATATGCTGTTGCCATTTTTAATTTTATCATCAAAAAAGAACTCATCCAATCCCAAGTACAAGGCAATGGCTCTTAACATATGCATACCTGTTTCCTCTAATTCTTTATAGGCCTTAATTCCGTAATTATTAAAATCAGGTAATTCATCTACAAAAATATTATCAGGATACTCTGATTTAATTGGATCTTCACCTTCAACCATTTGACCAAAATGCCAAAACTCTTTCAAATCACCCACATTGCGACCTTTAGCATGTTCTTTCCCAAAGCTGGTATAACCCCTTTGACCTGCAATCTTTGGGTCTTCATATTTGTTCTTCAGTTCTTGAGACATCCCAAAAAACTGCTGACATTGTGCATACAAAACTCTTGATGTATCGTCATGGAGTAAATGTCCGCGCACTGCTACAAAGCCAATATCTTCGTATGCTTTTCCCAAATCTTGAACAAACTTGGTTTTACGAGTTTCATCTCCTGATAAGAAATCGCTTAAATCTACTGATGGAATGCCTGCACT
>JBBALJ010000029.1:0-3420 GCA_040403075.1 Bacteroidia bacterium | reverse complement strand
TGATACATATATTTGTTGGCTCAGAACAAAAATTCACCCCCGCGGTTAACACTTCGGGGGCTATACTATTTTGAAAAACTAAATGAAGATACAAGAACTCTTATCGCTATATGGCGAAAGTAATGGGATACAAAGGCTTTCAAAAGCGATAAATAAAGCGAATGCAAAAATTAGCATAAAGGGAACCATTGGTTCTGTTGATGCCATTATTGCTGCTTGTATCTATAATTTCAACTATCGCAGCCAAGTATTTATTTTTAATGATACAGATGAGGCTAAATATTTTCATAGCGATTTAGGAAATATTCTTGAAGGCAAAACAGTTCTCTACTTTCCTGCTAGCTACAAAAGAAGCTATCAACTTGAAACACTCGAAAACAACCAAGTGCTTGAGCGAGCTGAAGTGTTGAATAGACTCAACCAACATTTATCAACGGGAGAACTGATTGTCACTACCACCGAGGCTTTAGCAGAATTAGTAATAAGTGAAAAAGACCTTACAAAAAATACCTACGAACTAAAAGTAGGTGATACTTTTGACCTAGAATTCTTTATTGATTTTTTGACAGAACATCATTTTGAAAGAAATGATTTTGTGTATGAAGCTGGATACTTTAGTATAAGAGGTGGAATAGTAGATGTGTTTTCTTTTAGTAATGATATGCCTTATCGTATTGAATTGAATAGCGATATCATTGAAAGTATCAGAACATTCAACCCAATAGATCAATTATCTGTTACTCGTGTTGATAGGTTCTTCATTATTCCAAATGTTCAAAAAGACATTGACAATACTGAAAAGAAATCGGTGTTTGAATACCTACCAAAGGATTGCATCATCTGGACTTCGGACGTTTCGCTAAGTGTTGAATTACTCGAAAAAGGATTAGAAAAAACCGAAAAATCCATTCAAAAAATCTTGAATAGAGATGAAGACATCAAGTATGATATCATTGAGGGATTTCAAGCCAGAGACATTTATGATGTATATATTACTACAAGTCAATTACTAAAATCAATTGGCTCTTATACCTTGATAGAAATGGGCTTTAGAACCCATTTCAAAAATAATGAAGTGGTGGAGTTTAACATTTCTCCTCAACCCACATTTCATAAGAATTTTCAATTGCTGATTGAAAACCTAAAAGCGAATCAAGCTCAAAAACTGCAAAACTTAATTTTTAGCGATAGCTCTCGTCAGGTTGAAAGGTTGTATACCATTTTTGAAGATTTAGATAGAGAGGTTGAATTTGCTCCCGTTTACCATGCCCTTTCAGAAGGCTTTATTGATAAGGATTTAAACATTGCATGTTATACCGAGCACCAAATATTTGATAGATTTTATAGAGGTCATGTTAAAACAAGATACAGCAATTCAAAAATCATAACGCTTAAAGAACTTAGAGAACTTAAGCCCGGAGACTTTGTGGTGCACATTGATCATGGTGTTGGGAAATTTGCAGGACTCGAAAAAATTGAAGTGAATGGACGATTGCAAGAAGCCGTTAGGTTGATATATAAGAATGATGACTTGCTTTATGTAAGCATTAACTCATTGCATAAAATTACTCGCTACAGCGGCAAAGATGGCACCGAACCAAGGTTGCATAAATTGGGAAGCGATACTTGGGAGAAGCTAAAAACGCAAACCAAGAAAAAAGTTAAAGACATTGCTCGCGACTTGATTAAATTATACGCAGCAAGAAAGTCACAGCCGGGCTTTCAATTTAGCCCTGATAGCTATCTGCAAGTGGAGCTTGAAGCCAGCTTTATGTATGAAGATACGCCCGACCAAAGCAGAGCAACCACTGATGTGAAAGCTGATATGGAGCAACCACATCCTATGGATAGATTGGTATGTGGGGATGTAGGTTTTGGGAAAACCGAAATAGCTATTCGTGCAGCATTTAAATCAGTAGCAGATAGCAAACAAGTGGCAGTGCTTGTACCTACAACCATCTTGGCTAATCAACATTACAGAACTTTTAAAGAACGTATGCGTAACCTGCCTTGTAACATTGATTATGTGAATCGTTTTAAATCTACTAAAGAAATAAAAGATGTTTTAGAGCGAGTGAAACAAGGCAAGGTGGATATATTAATTGGCACACATCGTTTGATAAGTAAGGATGTTCAATTCAAAGATTTGGGTTTGTTGATTATTGATGAAGAGCAAAAGTTTGGTGTGGCTGCTAAAGAGAAATTGAAAGCCATGAAGTTGAATGTAGATACTTTAACATTAACCGCAACACCTATTCCGCGAACGCTGCATTTCAGTTTGATGGGGGCACGAGATTTATCTGTTATCAATACACCTCCTGCTAACAGGCAGCCAGTAACTACTGAGGTGCATGCCTACAATGATGAGTTGTTGAAAGATGCTGTTATGGATGAAGTGGAACGTGGAGGACAAGTTTTTTTCATACATCATAAAGTAAAAGATATTTATGAAGTGGCGGATAGAATTACTCGATTGTGCAAAGGGGTAAAAGTAGCTGTTGCGCATGGGCAATTAGAAGGTGATAAATTAGAAGATGTGATGATGCGTTTCATCGAAGGTGAATATGATGTATTGGTTGCCACCACCATCATCGAAAGCGGATTGGACATTAGCAATGCCAATACCATCATCATTAATAATGCGCATATGTTTGGATTAAGCGATTTACACCAGATGCGAGGCCGAGTAGGTCGTTCAAACAAAAAAGCATTCTGCTACCTACTTGTTCCTAGCATGTCGAGTTTAAGTGTGGATAGCAGAAGGCGCCTACAAGCCATTGAGGAATTTAGTGATTTAGGAAGTGGATTTAATGTGGCGATGCGCGATTTAGATATTCGTGGTGCAGGTAATTTATTAGGTGGCGAACAAAGTGGTTTTATTGCTGAAATTGGCTTTGAAATGTTTAACAAAATTTTGGACGAAGCCATTCAAGAATTGAAAGAAGATGAATTTGCAGAGGTATTTAATATAAGGGTTGTTGGTGGGGACACCAACAACGGACAAGATAATGGAAGAAATAATAAACGCCTTACAGCAAGCAATGGGGTACAACCTACAAACAATTCTTACCAAATAAGTGAATGTGCTGTAGAAACAGATTTTGAAGCTTTGATACCCGATGCCTACGTGCGCAATATTGGTGAGAGATTGAGCTTGTATAACCACCTATCTTCTATTTCAAGTGATACAGACTTGGAAAAGTTTGTTAACGATTTGAAAGATCGTTTTGGACCTATTCCTAAACAAGTATTTGATTTAATCGAGTTAATCAAACTACGAGAAATCGCAAGGCAATTGGGCTTTGAAAGATTGGTAATGAAAGCAAACAATATGAGTGCCTATTTCCCTGATGAAAAGAAACAAAGCTATTATCAATCGGATTTGTTTAGTGGTATTTTGCAATTCGTACAACACAATCC